>JASHUI010000716.1:0-3077 GCA_030040095.1 Streptosporangiaceae bacterium
GGTCCGGGGTCCACTGCATGGGGGTGCGGACGCCGTCGCGGTCGCCGAGCCAGATGTTGTCGCCCATCCCGATCTCGTCGCCGTAGTAGAGCACCGGCGAGCCGGGCAGCGACAGCAGCAGCGCGGTGAACAGCTCCAGCTGGTTCCTGTCGTTGTCCAGCAGCGGGGCCAGCCGGCGCCTGATGCCGATGTTGGCCTTCATCCGCGGGTCCCTGGCGTACTCCGCGTACATGTAGTCCCGCTCGTCGTCGGCCACCATCTCGAGCGTCAGCTCGTCGTGGTTGCGAAGGAAGATCCCCCACTGGCAGCCGGAAGGGATCGGCGGCGTCTGGGCCAGGATCTCCGAGATCGGGTAGCGCTGCTCCCGCCGCACCGCCATGAAGATCCGCGGCATCAGCGGGAAATGGAAGGCCATGTGGCACTCGTCGCCGCCGGCCTCGGGATCGCCGAAGTACTCGACCACGTCGGCGGGCCACTGGTTGGCCTCCGCGAGCAGCACCCGGTCGGGGTAGAGCCGGTCCACCTCGGCCCGGACCCGCTTCAGGTACTCGTGGGTTTCCTTGAGGTTCTCGCAGTTGGTGCCCTCCCGCTCGTACAGGTAGGGCACCGCGTCCAGCCGGAACCCGTCGATGCCGAGGTCCAGCCAGAACCGCAGCACCTCGATCATGGCCTCCTGGACCTTCGGGTTCTCGTAGTTCAGGTCCGGCTGATGGGAGAAGAACCGGTGCCAGTAGTACTGGCCGCGGACCTGATCGAAGGTCCAGTTGGACTGCTCGCTGTCGACGAAGATGACCCGCGCCTCGCTGTAGCGGTCGTCGGTGTCGGACCAGACGTAGAAGTCTCCGAACGGGCCGTCCGGATCGGTCCGGGAGGCCTGAAACCAGGGATGGGCGTCGCTGGTGTGATTCATCACCAGGTCGGCTATGACCCGGATCCCGCGCTCATGCGCCTGCTCCACGAGCTCGACAAAGTCGCCAATGTTTCCGAACTCGGGCAGGATCGACATGAAATCCGCGATGTCATAACCGCCGTCGCGCAGCGGTGAATTATAAATAGGCAGCAGCCATATACAGTCAATGCCGAGCCATTGCAGGTAATCAAGCCTGGACGTCAGGCCGCGGATATCGCCCGTACCGTCGCCATTCGAGTCGTGAAAACCGCGCACCAGCACCTCGTAGAACACCGCGTGCTGGTACCACCGGGGATCGCGTGGCTTGGCGAACGAGAAGGAGTCGGGCACCGGCTCGCTTGGCGCGGCGGCGGTGCCGGGCTTGAAGGCTGGCAGCGGCTGGCCGATCGTGCCGAAAGACGCCGGCCGCGGCTGTGTCCCCACTGCGGTCTCCCTGGTCCGAGGTGCGGTCAAGCTTGATGTCCCATGTGCTGCTGTTCGTTGGATTCCTGCAAATCGTTACGTGCCGTACTCAGCCGCGCCCGCGAGATACCTGGCCGGTTAAGCTGCCCGGCTGGCCCGCTTTGACGCTGAAGATATGGGCCGGGGCCACGGCCGGATCAAGTCGCACGTAATTCGCCTGGCTCCACCGGTAGGAGTCGCCGGAAAGCTCGTCGGTCACCACGAACTCCTCGCCGGGGTTGATGCCGAGTGCGGGCACGTCGAGCCAGACGGTTGCTTCCCGCGGCTGATGCGGATCGATGTTAACGACGACCAGAACTGTGTCGCGCTCGCCCTCCCTGCCCTGCGATCCGACGCTCTTCGAGAAGCAGAGTATCTCCGGCTGGTCGCTGTGGTGAAAACGCAGGTTCCTGAGCCAGTGCAGGGCCGGATGTGCCTTGCGCAGCATGTTCAGGCGGGTGATGAACGGCGAGATGTCGGCCTGGGGCGGGGGAATGCTGTCGGCGTGCTTCCAGTCCCGCGGCCGGTACTGGTACTTCTCCGAATTCAGGTACTCCTCGCTGCCCGGAACCAGCGCGACGTTCTCGCAGAGCTCATAGCCGGAGTAGACGCCCCAGGTCGGCGACAGCAGCGCGGCCAGCACGGCGCGGACCCGGAACGCCGCGGGGCCGCCGTGCTGCAGGTACTCGCTGAGGATGTCCGGGGTGTTGACGAAGAAGTTCGGCCGCATGTACGCGGCGGCCGGGCCGGACAGTTCCTGCAGGTACTCGGTGAGCTCGGCGGCCGAGTTGCGCCAGGTGAAGTACGTGTAGGACTGGTGGAAGCCGATCACGGCCAGGTTGTGCATCATGGCAGGCCTGGTGAAGGCCTCGGCCAGGAAGATCACGTCGGGCTCGGTGCGGGCCACCTCGGCCAGCAGCCGCTCCCAGAACGGCAGCGGCTTGGTGTGCGGGTTGTCGACCCGGAAGATCCTGATCCCGCGGGCCGTCCAGTGCCGGACGATCCGCAGCACCTCGGCGTAGATCCCCTCGGGGTCGTGGTCGAAGTTGAGCGGGTAGATGTCCTGGTACTTCTTGGGCGGGTTCTCCGCGTAGGCGATCGTGCCGTCGGACCGGTGCGTGAACCAGTCCGGGTGATCGGTGACCCAGGGGTGGTCCGGCGACGTCTGGAGCGCGAGGTCGAGCGCCACCTCCAGGCCGAGGTCGCGGGCCCGGCGCACGAACGCGTCGAAGTCGGCCAGCGTGCCGAGGTCCGGGTGGATGGCGTCGTGGCCGCCGTCCGGCGACCCGATGGCCCATGGTGAGCCGGGATCGCCGGGCCCGGCGGTCAGCGAGTTGTTGGCGCCCTTCCTCGCGGTCAGCCCGATCGGGTGGACCGGCGGGAGGTAGACGACGTCGAAGCCCATCCCCGCGATCGCGTCCAGCCGGCCGGCCGCGGTCCGCAGCGTCCCGGACACCGGGCGCAGTCCCGGTCCGCGGTCCACGATGGCGCCCTCCGACCGGGGGAAGAACTCGTACCACGAGCCGTAGAGCGCTCGCTGCCGGTGCACCAGCACCGGGTACCGGGCGGACCGGCTGAGCGGGTCCCGCAGCGGGAAGGCGTCGAGGATCGCGGTGACGTCCTCGCTCGAGGCCGCGGCGAGCCGGTCAAGGGCCGGGATGCTGGCGTCCCGCAGGGTCTGCGCCAGGCCCTCGAGGGCGGCCCTGGCCGCGGCCGCCGCCCGCGC
>JASHUI010000717.1:0-16349 GCA_030040095.1 Streptosporangiaceae bacterium
GTAACCAGGTTCGACGAGCTGGCGCGCGAAGGCGCCGGGCTGCTGTCGGGTGCGCTCATGCATGGACCGGGTCATCGGCGTCTAGGAGCTCATCGGCCATCGCCAGCAGCCTGGCCACGGTGGTGGCGACCGGCTCGGGCGCCGTGGGCAGCCGTTCGGCCACGCGCTGGAGCACCGACACGTCGAGCCTGCTGGTCTCAGAACGAGAACGAGCGCTCCCGTTCGTCCACCGGAGCTGGACGAGCAACTCCAGCACGATGCCCACCTCCGCCGCGAGCAGGCCGAGCAGGTCCACATCCCCGAGTTCGTCCCGCTGGCGAAGGCCCCGGTCCAGCACCTCCAGCACCCCGACGCATTCCCCGCCCTGGATCAGCGGCGCGGCCATGATGCTCTGGGGCACGTAACCGGTGGAAGCAGCGGCATCCCGGGCGAACTGCGGGCTCTGCGACACGTCATCGACGAGCAGCGGCTGGCCGCACGATGCCACCCACCCGGCGATGCCGGTGTCACCCGGAAACCTGCTCCCCACCAGGTGTTTCTCGCCCTCGCCCGCGACCGCCTGGAAGACCAGCTCGCCCGTTGACTGGTCGATCAGGAACACGGACGCGGCCCCCGCCCCGAAAACACTGCGCGCCACTTCCACAATGGACTGGAGCAGCCTGCGCTGCGAGATGTCCGAGCCCTCCGGCGCCGACGGCTGTCGTGAATCACTCAGTGACACTGGTGCCTCCATCTGGTGCGGTCACATTCTTGGCGGCGAGGTACAGGACGGTTTTCAGCTGGAACGGCGTGAGCATGGGGTGCTTGCTGAGGATGAGCGCGCTGATGCCAGCGATGTGCGGCGCCGCGAAGCTGTTGCCGGTGCTGAGGATCTCCCGGCCGTCGAGCCATGCCACCCGCACCCTGACGCCACGGGCGTAGAACTCCACCGGCGGCGACGGGTTGTAGTAATACGTCATCGGGTCGGTGCCGTCGTGGCTGGCCACCGAGATCACCGACGCGAACGGCCACGGGAAGCTCTGGACGGGCATGTTGTGGGCCGAGGCCACCATGACGCAGCGGCGGTAGTAAGCCAAGTCGGATAGCTCGCGCAGGGCGAGGCAGAACTGGGTTCTCGTGGTCGACAGGCTCAGGTTGATGACGTCGAAGCCTTCGTTAATGGCCCAGGTCAGCCCGGCGAGGAGGGCTGCGCCACTGCCGTGCTTCCCGTTGGTGAGCACTCGCACGGAGGTGAGCGACGCGCCGGGCGCGATCGACCTGATCAGGCTGGCGCACGCCGTCCCGTGGCCGGCCGTGTCGGCTGGCTCGGTCGCGGCGACCGCGAGGGCGCCGTCGGCGTCCGTGACCACGTCCATGGCCCGGTCAAGCCCTCCTACCAGAGGGTGCGCGCCATCCACGCCGCTGTCGAGCACACATACCCGCACCCCGGACCCGTCGGCCCCGCCCCACGCCCAGTCCGGCGTCACCGAGGCGAGCGGACTGACCCCGAAGTGCTCATCGGGCAGGCTCGAGATCGGCGCGCTCCATGCGGGCAGGCCGGGGAACTGATCGCGCCGGGGCCTGCGCCAGGGCGGGAGGTCACTCACCCGCGCCACCTCCTCCCGGACCCGTCGCAGCGGGAGCCGGGCGGCTTCCCGCGGCGGACGACAGCCATTCGCGAACCTCCGCGGCCGGCAAGGCGGCGCCCTTGGCCTCGAACCGGCCGAGGGCCGCGGTCGCCGTGGCGGCCGCACGCTCCGGCAGCCCGGCCGCCCGCAGCACGACGGCCATGTCGAACAGGGTCCGCCCGGCAAGGAACAGATCATCTGTGCGGGCGCCCAGCTCTCCGGCCTTGCTGGCCTGGCTGACCGCCTGGTCATGACGGTCCTGTGCCGACGAGATCCGCCCGCGCAGAGCGGCTATGCAGATCCGGGCCCGCAGGCCCGGCTGGCCGCCGCTTGCTTCCAGCCGGTCCAGTGCCGCCGCGGCCGCCGGGATGCGGCCCTGACCGAATAGTTCTCTGGCGATCTCGGCTTCGATCGTCGCGGCATCGGGACTGTGCGCCACTCCCCGCAGCGCCTCGAGCGCCCGCCGGTAATGCGATTCGGCCTTGTCATGACTGCCTGCCAGGGAATCCACGAATCCCGATATCTCCATAACCGCGGCGTCGGCCAGATCAAGGTGCAGGTCGCTGGCATAAGCGCGCGCCGTGGCCAGCGTGCGGCGGGCATCATCGAGATCCCCGCCGATCGCCGTGAGGTAGGCCCGGGCCACCAGGATCGGGGCCAGCAGGACGCGGTTCGCGGCGAACCGGCGGGCAAGCGTGGCGCACAGGTCCAGCCCGGTACTGACGTGGCTCGGCGCCCATTGCGCCAGCTCGCATACGGCGCACAGCAGCCGGTCCTCCTCGTAGTCATCGCCCATGGCGCGGGCCCGCGCCAGCCCGAGCCGGAACGACGCATCCGCCGCGGCAGCCTGCTCGGCCGCCAGGTGCAGGTAGGCCTGAAGCTGGTGCAGCCGGCACCAGCTCAGGTTGTCCTCCGGGTCGCCCGCCAGTTCGGCCTCGATCAGCCTGGTGTCCGCGGCCACCTCCTCGGGCGAGGCGAGGCCGAGCCGCAGCGCGATGATGCAGCGCTGGATCGCGCACGTGGCAGCGTTGCGACGGCTGCCCGCCAATGCGGCCTCCGCGGCCGACAGCGCTGCGAGCGAGCGGTGCTCGTCCCACAGCCCGAGCCCGGCGTCGCAGATGTGCAGCGCCAGGGGGGTGTGCCGGGCATCACCGGCGGCCAGCAGCTCACGGCCGCGCTCCAGCAAGGCGGCCGAGGCGGGGAGGTCCTTGCGGGTCAGCGCGTTCATGCCCTCAGTGATCAGCACATCGGCGGCCGTCGAGGCCAGCGCCGGGAGCCCCGGGTCGCCAGGGCGCAGCTCCCGCCGCAGCACGCAGGCGGCTTCAACGTGATAGGCAAGCGCCAGTGACGCGTCCGCGCCGGGCGGGCTGTCGCCCGAGCCGCGCCGCGCGGCGAACAGTTCGGCCAGGAACATGTGCCAGCGCTCCCGGCGGATCTTGGGGGTGAACGTGTAGGCCGCGTCGCGCAGCAGCGACTGGGCAAACCGGAAGGAGCCCGGGCCGCGCTGCCAGATGCGCCTGCGGACCAGGCGCATTGTCAGCTCGTCGGCCTCCGCGTGGCTGATCTGGTCCGCCTGTGACATCGCGCTGAGCACATCGGCGGTGAACTCCCGGCCGATCACCGCCGCCATTTCCAGCAGCCGCCGTTCGTCGGCCGGAAGCCGGTCGAGCCGGGCCGCAAGCAGCGCATGGATGGTGGGCGGAATCTGGGCGCTTGGCGCGATCTCGGCGAACACATCGAGCATCAACTCGGCGAACAGCGGGTTCCCGTCGCACTCGGCGGCGACCCGGCTGGCCACGTCGTCCTGCTCCTGGGGGTACACATCGCCGTGCATGACCAGCTCGCCGACCAGCGTCGCGCTCTGCTCATGGGTCAGCGGGCCAAGTTCCACCGTCATCGCGCACGGCTTCCCGCCGCCCCAGGAGGGCCGCGAGTCCAGCAGGTCACTGCGGGCGACGCAGAGCAGCAGAACCGGGACGTCGGCCAGCCAGGTCGCGACATCGTCGATGAGGTCGAGCAGGGTCGGCTCGGCCCAGTGGATGTCTTCCCAGACCATGATCACCGGACGGGCCTTGCCGATGACATCGAGAAGGTGCCGGACCGCCCACGAGATCTCCTCGACGCCGACCGGGCGCGCGGCTCCGGGCTGGCCGGTAATGGTGGCGAGCGTGCGCACGGCCCGGCCGCCCCCATCGGGGTCCGCGAACAGGGCCCGGTCCAGCGCGGCCCATCCACCGGGATAGGAGTCCAGGATCTCCGCCAGGGGCGTGTAGGTCACTCCCCGGCCGTAGGGGGAGCAACGGCCGGACATGACCGTGGCCTGATCGCCGGGCAAGGTGTCGAGGAACTCCCGGACCAGCCTGGTCTTGCCGATGCCCGGAACTCCGAGCACCGTCACCAGGCATACCTGCCGGCGCCTGGTTACTCGCCGGAAGCTCTGGGTGAGTTCCGCCAGCTCGTCGCCGCGGCCGATCAGCGGGACGGGCGCCGGCCCGTGGCCGTCCTCTGCGCTGGGCACGAGGCCGGTGACCCGCCAGGCCGGCACGGCCCGGGACTTGCCCTTCAGCCGCAACGGCGGCACCGGCTCGACGCCGACCTGGGCGTGGACGATGGCGGCGGTGTCCGCGCCGATGAGGATCTCACCCGGCTGCGCGGCGGTCTGGAGCCGGCTGGCCGTGTTGACCGCGTCACCGACGACCCGGAAGTCGCCGCCCGGGGAGGTGATCACGATGACGTCGCCGGAGCAGATCCCGCACCGAGCCTCCAGGCTGAGCTGGTAGCTGGCGGTCAGCTCCGCGCTGAGATCGCGCAGGGCGGCCAGTGACCCGCTCGCGGCACGGACGGCACGCAACGCGTCATCCTCGCGGGCAACGGTGGCGCCGAAGACAGCCAAGACCGCGTCCCCGATGAATTTCTCTACCATCCCGCCGTGCTCGGCAATGGAGGTGGCGCAGACGGCGAAGTAGCGGTCCATGATCTGGCGCAGCGGCTCCGGGTCGAGCCGTTCGCCGAGCGCGGTCGAGCCCACGATATCCAGGAAGAGAATCGAGACTCTTTTCCGCGCCTCCCGGCCCGCCTCCGCCGCTCGTAGCGAGGTGCCGCATCCGGGGCAGAAGCGATCCGCGTCACCGGTCCTGGCACCGCAGGAATGGCACGTCATCGCTTTGTGCTCCGCGGTCCCATTTGCATTCCTCCCGGTGTATACCGGGCTTGCGCTCGGGCAGGAATTCGGCCCGCCGCCTCAGAACCGGCGTAAACAACGGAACTGCGCGGCTCCTGATCAGCGTCCCCCGAGGGCGGCGCGCGCGTCTATGCGACTTTCGGGCCATCCACGGTGGCCGGGATCGAGGCCGCATGCAACACGGCTTTATCTGCTGTTTTACCGTTATCAAACTCTGGCCAAACCGGTCTCGTACTCCGCGTCCCTAGCGTGTCATTCATCCGCCAATGGATTCACCAGGAGGACACCATGCCGGAGCCCACGAACGCCCCCGAGCCCCAGGACCGCGACACCGACGCCAAGGCCGAAGAGATCGAGGTCGTCGCGCACAGCGAGGACGAGCTTCCCTGCGGCGGCAACGCCTGTGGCGGCTTCGCTGCGAACTAAGCCGAAGCTCGTGGTGTCCGGCCTCCATTCCGGCAGCGTCCGGGGAGGCCGGATGCCCGGTCTCATTCTTGGCCCCCGCGACGGCACCGTGCAGGCCGGGTCCTGCGGTGCCGTCGAGTCATGATCACCGGTCTCAATGCCCACACGGAGGTTGCAGTGACTGCGGTCCACCTCGACGATGTGCCCAGGGCACGGGTGCTGGAGGGCAGGAATCATTGGTGGTTCCTGGGTCCCGGCGGAATCGCCCGCCTCGGGCCGGCGGAGGTCTCACCAGAAGGGGTGCTGCGGCCGGAGGCACGGCAGCGGCTCCGCGATCTAGGGCTCTGCACGGCCGCCGCGCCAAGCACGTACGCGCTCACGGTCCTGACCAGCACCGCCTGCAACTTGGGCTGCGGGTACTGCTTCCAGAACACCGGCCAGGACCCCACCGGCGGGAGCCGGCCGCCGCGGATCGCCCAGGCCCGGCTGACGTCGCAGACCATCACGTCGGTGCTCGAGTTTGCCGCCCGGCAGATGGCCGCGGCCGGACTGGACAAGCTTCGGGTGCTGCTGTTTGGCGGAGAGCCGCTGCTCAACCCCCGCGGGTGCCTGGAACTGCTGCAGCGAGCCGCGGACTACGGCATGACCTCGGCCTGGATGATCTCCAACCTCACCCTGCTCACCGAGACGCTGGCGAGGCAGCTATCGGAGCGCGGGCTCCGGACCATCCAGGTCACCTTTGACGGGGACCGCCCCGACCACGACCGGATCCGGGTGCGCCGATCGCATGGCGGCACCTTTGACGCCATCGTCCGCAACATCGCCCGAGCGTCGGCGGTAACCCCGATCGAGTGGACCCTGCGGGTGAACGTCTCGCACCACAACCAGTCCGGGATCGATGCCCTCATCGACCGGCTCGCGGCAGCGGTCGACACCTCCCGCTGCACGATCTACTTCCCGCGGGTCGGGGACGTCGGCGTCGGATACGCCAATGACCTGCTGCATACCGGCGAGGTGTCTGACCGGTTCATCGGCTGGCAACGCCGGGCGCTCGGCCTCGGCTTTACCGTGCCCCGCCCCGCGGCCCGGCCGCTGTGCCAGACCTGCGGTCACCTCAACGGCCGCTACGGCGCGGTCGTGAACGCGGACGGCACGCTGTCGAGTTGCTGGGAGAACGCGGGCCGCCCCGGCTGGCAAGTCGGCACCGCCCGCGACGGCTATCTGCCGGAGGGGGAGACCAGCGGCCGGTGGATGGCCTGTGAAGACATCTACCAGTTCACCGAGGAGAGTCCGGTCCTGGAGACGTTCCATGACACCGTGGACGCCGCGTTGCTCGACTACCTGAGCGAGACCGGTCGGCTGTAACCGTGGTCACGGTGACGCGTCAGGGAGTGTCGCGGGAACCGAGCTACCTGCGGTTCCGGGCCGCGAGGTCGGTGTCGGTGCTGGGGTCGCAGATGTCCGGCGTCGCCTATCCGTTGCTGGTCCTCCATCTGGGCGGCAGCGCGGTCCAGGCCGGGGCCATATCCTCGTGCTGGCTGGTATCTCGTGCCGCCGCGCGGCTGCATGCCGGGCAGCTGGCCGACCGGCTCGACCGGCGCTGGTTGATGATCGGCGCGGACGTGGTGCGGCTCATGGCCGTGGGCACGATTCCGCTGGCCGCGGCCTCGGGTCACCTGTCCTATCCGCAGCTTGTGCTGGTGGCGGTGGTGGAGGGCGCGGCCACCGCCGCATTCGATCCGGCCGCGATGGCGGTGATCCGGGACCTGGTGCCCCCCGCCGGCCTGAGCCGGGCGCTCAGCCAGGGGCAGGGGGTCGCGGCGGCCGCGTCCCTGATCGGCCCGGCGCTCGGCGGCCTGAGCTATGGCCTGAACCCGGTCCTGCCGTTCCTGGCCGACGCCAGCTCGTACGGCATGTCGGCGGCGCTCCTGCTGGCGGTGCGGGTCCGGCCGCGCACCCAGGCCGGCCTCGGTGCTTCCAGCGCGGCCAGCCAGCCGGGGTCCGGCGGGAAAGCCGCCGTCACGGCCGGTCAGGACGCCGACCAGCGGCTGACGGCGGGCCTGCGCTGGCTGTGGAGCAAGCCCGCCATCATGCGGGTCCTCCTCTTCGCCGCCGTGATCAACCTAGTCGCCGCCGCCGTCCAGGTGGCGGTGGTGGTCGTCCTGCGCGAGCGGGGGACCGCGCCCGACGTCATCGGCGCCGTGATGGCCGGCCTGGGAGCCGGCGCCCTGGCGGGCGCGCTGCTGTCCCGGCGCATCATGGAACGGCTGGATCCGCCGCGGCTTTGCCTGGTGGTCGGCGCTGTCTGGGTCGCCGGCTTCACCGCGTTCGCGCTGGTGTCCTCGCCGTGGGTGTTCGGCCCCGTCCTGGCGGTCATGTTCTCGCTGGCGCCCGCGGCCGGGATCACGCTGAGCACCATCACTCTCGGCCAGGCCCCGCGCGACATGATCGGCCGGATCGCCACCGCCGAGCAACTGGTCACGACGAGCCTGGTCACCGCGGGGCCGATCCTGGCCGGCCTGCTGTTGCAGGCGCTCGGCGTGTCCCGGATGTGGCTGCTGCTCGGAGCGTGCTGCCTGCTCGCCGCCGTGACGGCCGTCCTCCCGCTGATTGCCCGCCGATCTGCCGTCCGAACGGCCCGGGGCCCGGCCGAGGCGGCCGTCGCGTCCCAGCGGCGGTGAACCCCGTGCCTGCGCACGCTGCCTACCCCGACGCGATCCGGCTGGATCTGGTGGAGCACCGGCACGGCCAGCGCATCGCCGACCCGTACCGGTGGCTTGAAGACACCGCGGACCCGCGCTGCGTGACCTGGATGGCACGGCAGCAGGAGCTCTTCGCGGCGCACCGGCGCCGGTGGCCCGACCGCGAGCGGTGGGAGGCGGACCTTACCGCGCTGATGGCCGTCGACCGTGTCCTGACGCCCAAGACCCGGGCGACCGCCACCTTTGTCCGGCGCCACCCCGCCGGGAGAGACCATCCGACGCTGTTCGTCACGGCCGGCGGGACCGAGCGCCCGCTGCTCGACCCGCTGACCATCGATCCGACCGGCCGCACCGTGCTGGAGAACTGGGAGCCGTCGGTGGAAGGCGACCTGGTGGCCTGCCAGCTCTCATCGGGTGGCACCGAGGATTCGCTGCTCTGGGTGATGGACGTTGCTTCGGGCCTGATGATCGACGGGCCCATCGACCGGGTCCGGCGCAGCGAAATCGGCTGGCTTCCCGGCGGGGAGATGTTCTACTACGTCCGCCGCCTGCCTCCCGAAGAGCACCCCGGCGAGGAGCGATACCACCGCAGGGTCTACCTGCACCGGGTCGGATCCGACCCGGCAGGCGACAGCCTGGTGTTCGGCGAAGGCCGGGAAAAGACCCAGTTCTACGCCGTCGCGGTCTCCGCGGATGGTCGGTGGCTCTGCGTGACCGCCACCACCGGGGCTGACCGGAGCACGGATGTGTACCTGGCCGACCTGACCCGCAGCCCGGCGGCCAGGCCGCTCCTCCGGCCGGTCCAGGAAGCGGCGCAGGCTCATGTCAGCGTGCACATCGCACCAGGCACCGGCCGCCGCGACCCGATCTGGCTGCGCACCGACCGGGACGCGCCCCGCGGGCGCATCGTTACCTGCCGCCCGGCCGATCCCGCGGCGGTCGGCTGGCAAGAGCTGATCGCCGAACGCGCGGACGCGGTGCTGGAGGATCTCGCCCTGCTGACCGGCCGGGAACTTCAGCGCCCGATCGGCCTGGTCTCGTGGACCAGGCACGGGGTGGCGGAGATCACCGTCCATGATCTGGACGACGGCCGGCAGCTCGGCATTGTCCCGCTGCCGGGCATCGGCTCGGTCACCCCGGTCTCGGTGCGCCCGGACGGGGGCCACCAGGCCTGGTTCCTGTACACCGACCACGTCACCGCGCCGACGCTGCTGGAATTCGACGCGCGGACGGGCCGGGTGCGGACGTGCGGGCCGCCGGGATCACGGGCCGCCGGCCACGGCGTGACGACGCGCCAGGTCGCGTTCTCCTCGCGTGACGGCACCACGATACGGATGTTCGTGATCTCCGCTGCAGGGCATCCGGACCGCCCGCGACCGGCCATCCTCACCGGGTACGGCGGCTTCGGGGTGTCCATGACTCCCTCGTTCATGCCCGACGCGGTGGCCTGGGTCATGGCCGGCGGCGTCTACGCCGTGGCGTGCCTGCGCGGCGGCGGTGAGGAGGGCGCGCAGTGGCACCGCGGGGGACGGGGCGAGAACAAGCAGAACGTCTTCGACGATTTCGACGCCGCGGCCGATTACCTGATCGCGGCCGGGTGGGCGAGCCCGGGCCAGCTCGGCATGTGGGGTGGCTCCAACGGCGGGCTGCTGGTAGGTGCCGCGCTCACCCAGCACCCGGAGAAATACGCGGCAGCGGTGTGCCTGGCGCCATTGCTCGACATGGCGCGTTACCAGCTATCCGGGCTCGGCCCGAGCTGGGTGCGCGAGTACGGCAGCGCCGACGATCCGGAACAGCTTCGGAACCTGCTGTCCTACTCCCCCTACCATCGCGTCCGGCCGGGAGCCGCCTACCCGCCGGTCTTGTTCGCCGTCGCCGACGGCGACACGCGGGTCGACCCGCTGCACGCACGCAAGATGTGCGCCGCCTTGCAGCACGCCTCATCCGGACCCGGTCCCGTCCTGCTGCTGGCCGAGGACGGTGTCGGGCACGGAACCCGTGCCGTGTCGAGCGACGTCGCACTGCGGGCAGACTGCCTGGCTTTCCTCGCCTGCCACCTCGGGCTAGCGCGGCCGGGCCCGACGTGAACATCCTGCTCTGCCCGCTGAGCGACCCGGGATACCTGTACCCGGCGATCGCCGTAGGCCTCGAGCTCGAGCGCCGCCAGGACACGGTCAGCGTGCTGGCCCGGTCCTCGGCCGCGCCCGTCCTTGGCCAGGCCGGCCTGGCGTTCCTGTCGTCCGCAGAGTACGGCGGTCGCTGGTCCTTCAGCGTCAACCGGTGGTACACAGAAGGGCTGGGACAGTACCGGGCGACGCTGCGGGCGGCCCGCGAGGTTGCGGCCGATGTGCTGGTGACCTCCGTTTTGTGCCATGGGGCACTGCTCGCGGCGGAGACCCTGGACATCCCCGTGGTGGTGCTCGGACTCGCCGCCCATCTGTGGCATTACGAGGCGGGCGGCGAGGATGAGCCCTGGTCCGTCGCCCCGAGAGGGTGGCGATCGCGGGTCGCGTTGAGCTCCTACCGGCAGGCCCGCGCTCAGGCGGGCCTGCCGGAACGTAAGCCACGATCCGCGGGGAATTTCCCGCTGAACGGGAACGCGCTGCTGCTGCGGGGCGATCCGGTCCTCGAGTACCCGGGCGCGGTGCTCCCCGAGCGGGTGTACCACGTCGGGCCGTGTTTCTGGGAGCCACGCCCCGATCCGGAAACGCTCGACCCGGTGCTCGCCCACATCGACCGTGTGGGCAAGCCCACCGTCTACGTGCATCTGGGCCGCGTCTTCGGGGGGACCAGCCCTTGGCCGCGGCTGAACGCCGCGTTTGCCGACGGCCCGTTCCAGGCCGTCGTCGAGCAGGGCCGTTCGGCGAATCCGCAGCCCGCGCCCGGCGCGGACCTCCTGGTCGTGCGCAAGCCGTGGATGCGGCCGCTGATCGACCGGGCCGGCCTGGTGCTGACCAGCGGCACGTCCGCGCCGGTGCTCGGGGCGCTGCTGCACGGCCGGCCGATCGGCGTGTCGCCGTCCGGGTCGGAACAGCCGCTGCTGGCCGACGCGTGCGTCCGGGCGGGCGTGGCCTTCCGGATCGCCAACGACGCGACGGCCGGCGCCTCGGCCCTGCTCCGGTCGGCGTGGCAGGACACCGGGATGCGGGCACGCGCCGGGGAACTCGGCCGCCGGCTGGCGCGGGCCGGCGGTCCTGCGCGCGCCGCCGACATCATTCAGTCGATGGCCGCCGGGCACCCGGCGGGCGCCCCGGGCGTGAGCGCACATCCACGGCGGGCCGGCATCTCGTCATGAGGGCCCGGCCTGGCATGCTCCCCCCCGCCGCGGCCGACTTCACCGGCCGGCGCACCGAGCTGGACGAGATCACCGCGGTGATCTCCGCGAGCGGGGCCGGCCGGCTCGTGTCCATCCACGGACGTTGCGGCAGGCCGGGAGTGGGCACCACAGCGCTGGCGATACGCCTCGGGCACCTGCTGGCCGACCGATTCTGCGACCGGCAGGTGCTGGTGGACCTCAATGCGGTGACCGCCGGCCCGCGGCCGGCCGACTGCGCGGAGGCGCTGGCTGCCCTCCTGGCCGCCGACGGGGCGGATGCCCGCTGGCTGCCGGCCGACCTGGCCGGCCGGGCCGCGATGTGGCGGGCCAGGATGGCGGGCAGGCAGGCACTGATCATCCTCGACGGCGTGACCCAGGCCGCCCAGGTAGCGCCGCTGCTGCCCGCACCGGCCGGCTGCCTGATCGTGACCACCAGCCGCCGCCGGATGGACGGGCTGGCGGCGGCCAGGATCGAGGTGCCGCTCGACGTGCTGCCCACGGGCGATGCTCGCGCGCTGTTCCGGCGGCTCGCCGGCCGGGCGGCCGGGGCGCCCGCGAAGGCAACCGAACTGGTCGGGCTGTGCGGTCGCCTTCCGCTGGCGATCTGCCTGCTGGCTCGCCTACTGGCCAGGCAGCCGGCGGTGTCGACGGACGACCTCCTCCGCGCGATGAAGGCCGGCTTGGCGGCGGGCCGCCCGGACGACCAGCCCCTCGCCATCGCGCTCGCGGTCTCGTACCGCTACCTGACGGCCAGCCAGCAGCTCACCTTCCGCCGTCTCGGCCCGCACCGCGGAGAGGTCGACGCGCACGCTGCCGCCGCGCTGACCGGCCTGCCGCTGGATCGTGCCGCCGCACATCTCGGGGCACTGAGCGGCCGCGGCCTGCTCGCCGAGACCGCTCCGCTCCGGTACCGGATGCCCGGCGTGATCGGCGATTACGCACGCGCCCTCGCGGACGGCGACGGCGCGCACGAGCAAGAGCGTGCCATGGAGCGGCTGCTGGATTACTACCGGCAGACCGCCGAGGCCGTCAGCCAGCACTATCCCGGCTGCACCGGGCACGGCCAGGCCGGGCCGGCCGCACGGCCGGGCATGCCCATGGCGCCCGCGCTGCTGCCCGACCGTGCCGCCCGAGACCAAGCGCACGCATGGATGGCGGCCGAGCTGGCCAACCTGCTGGGCGGCATCGAACGCGCCGCCGGGCGCGGCGAACTCGCCAGGGTGGTCAGCCTCACCGCTGCCATCGCTGCCCACCTGCGTGCCCGCGGGTCCTGGACGCAGGCCGTCGCCCTGCACACCGCCGCCGCGGCCGCGGCCGGTCGCATCGGCGACCGGCTGGGCGAGGCCTCGGCGTTGCGAGAACTGGCCGCCGTGCGCATGCTCACCGGTGACTATCCGGGGGCAGCCGCTGCGCTGGACCGGGCGCTGCGGCTCTACCGCGAGCCGGAGGACTCCCGTGACGAGGCCTGCGCCCTCTGCCTTCTGGGGCTGGTGCGGCGGCTGACCGGTGACTATCCAGGTGCGCTCGCCGCGCTGGACCGAGCGCTGCGGCTCCACCGCGACCTGGGGGACCGTTCGGGTGAGGCCCAGACCATGGACGGTCTCGGGATCGTGCGCTACGCGGCCCAGGACTACCAGGGCGCCGCCGCGGCGGCGAACCGGGCGCTGCGGCTCTGCCGCGAGCTGAAAGACCGCTTCGGCGAGGCGCACGTCCTTGTCACTCTCGGCGCCGTTCGCTACGTGACGGGCGACCACGAGGGAGCGGTCGCCGCGCTGGAGCTGGCTCTCGCCATTCACGATGACCTGGGCACTGCGCTGGGCGCGGCCAATGTCCTGCTGGTCTTGGAGGGCGTGCTCTTTCTGACCGGCGACCGCCGGGGCGCGGCCGCCGCGCAACAGCGGGCACTGGCCATCCACCGCGATCTCGGCAACAGACTCGGCGAGGCGGAGGCGCTCAATCACACCGCGGCGCTGCACCTGGCCGACCAGAATCCGATGCGAGCGCGCGCGAACTACCGGCACGCCCTCGAGGTCGCTCGTGCCATCCCCAGCCAGCGGGAAGAGGCCCGGGCACTGGAAGGAATCGGCCGATGCGCGCGACAGATGCACCACGCTGGCCGGGCTGAGCCCGCCAGCGCCTCACCGAGCGGATAGCCGCCTCGCGGCCGGCGCGGCGCCGGGCTGGCCGCCGACCGGGCTGGTCCCGGCCAGCTCGCGGGCATAGGCATGGGTCACGGCCGGCATCTGGTACGCCACGGCGTGCGCGACGACCTCCCAGTCCGGCGTGGTGAGGATGCTCGCCTCCATGAGGGTCTCCAGCACCCGCATGGCCGAGTCCTCGCCGGCGCCGAGGACCGCGGCGGCCTCGGCCAGCGTAAAGATCGGTTCCGGCACCCTGCCCAGCCGGGTGAAGGCGTGCCGGGCCGGCCCGGGCAGGTCGGCCACGGCCTCCGCCAGCAGGGTCCGGATCGCCACGTCTCCGGCGGTCAGCTCGTCGAGCAGGGCCGGGGCGCTGTCCAGCCGGGCCAGGTACTCGCGCAGCGGAACGTGACACAGCCACGCTAATCGCTCGCCGGTCAGCCGGAGTCCGAGCGGCAGCAACCCGGTCGCCGCGGCGATCTGCTCGGCAGACCGAGGATCGGCGGCGATCCGCCGGGCACCGATGTGCCGCCCCAGCAGCTCCATGGCCTCGGCCATCGTGAAAAACGGAACCTGGAGCCGGAACGCCGGCTCCAGCCCGCCCAGTCTCGGCCGGGCGGTGACGATGACCGCGCTCTCGCCCGCCCCGGCCAGCAGCGGCCGGACCTCCGACTCCCGGCGGGCGCCGTCGAGCACCAGCAGCGCCCGGTGCTCGGCCAGCCATTGCCGCCACATCCGTTGCCCGTCCGCGCGCCGGTCCGACCAGCCCGGCACGGCAGCGGCCCAGATCAGCTCGGAGATTATCTCGTCCGGTGCCCGGGCGCCCCCGTTCGCGTCGCGCAGCGGGATGAAGAACCGCCCGTCAGGAAAGCAGTCACCGAGCTGGTGCGCCAGGTGCACCGCGAGCGTGGTCTTGCCGATGCCCACCGGCCCGGTCACCACCGCGAGCCGCGGCCCGTCGCCGTTCAGAGCGTCCGCCAGCAGCCGGGTGCATTCCTCCCGCCCGGTGAACACGGGCAGTTCCCGGGGTAACGGACAGCACGCCGCCTGGCGGCGCAGTGGCCGGGCGGACGGCTGCGGCGCCGGTTCCGCCTCGCGCAGCAGCGACTGGTAGAGCGTGAGCACTGCCTCGCCCGGGGTCAGGCCGAGTTCCCGCGCGAGCGACCGGCGCAGGTCGTCATAGACCGCCAGCGCCTCGCAGCGTCGTCCGATCTGGGAAAGCGCTGTCATCTGCAGCATCCGCAGCCGTTCGCGGAATGGATGCTGGCACGCGACGTCCGTGATCCGGTCGATCGCGTCGAGCGCGCCCCCCGCCGCCACTTCCGCTTCCGCCCAGTCCTCGAACGCGGCGAGGAACTGCCGGTCCAGCCGCGCCGCCGCGGCCTCCACGAGGGGTATGTCCTGCATCCCGTCGAGCATCGGGCCGCGCCACAATTCAAGCGCCCCGGCCAGTTCCTGGGCGATGACGGCGGCCTGCTCACCCTGCCAGAGCTTGTGGCTGGACCGTGCCTTGTGCTCGAAGCGGAGCGAGTCCAGTTCGGCAGGCCGCACGTGGATCACGTATCCGCCGATCTCGTGGCTGATGCGATCGCCGCGGCGGGCAGGGTCGAGCAGGCCACGCAGGGCGGAAATGTACACCTGGATATTCTTGCGGGCGGTTCGCGGTGGCGAGCGCGGCCACAGCGCGTCGACCAGCGAAGCCACCGGCACCGCGGAATTCGGATGACAAAGCAGGACCGCCAGGACGAGCTGCTGTTTTCGCGAGCCAATGTCCAGCGGGTGGCCGTTCTCCAGAACCTGCAGCGGGCCCAGAACGCGAAAACTAAGCCGCGTCGCGCGGGCCTCGCTGTCCGCGCCTTCCCCGTCCCGGCCCGCGTCGGCGCGAGGCGGGTCAGACCATTTTGATAGTGCGGTCATGTGCCTCGACCTCACTATCGGAAACGGAGTCCAAGCGCTTCTTGACGGAGTTGAGGACGGCGACCTCCGTCTCGGTGAGCTGGGCGAGGACCTCTCGCTGCTCGGGGGTGACCAGATCTACCGGGTTGCCCGCCTGGCGGAGCGCCTCCAGCGCATCGAAGGCCATGGTTCCTCCTTGGGTACGGTTACGTGAATCTGGCATCAACCAGTGTCGCCCGCTGTTTGAGATGGATCCATGCCACCTTTGGGACAGGCGTCCGCGGCCGACGGCAAGGACGAGGACGAGGGCGAGGACGAGGACGAGGAAATGATGAGCGCGGTGATCCCTGCCTGCAGCCGCGATTCGAGTTTCAGCTTTGTGAGTATGCCCGTGACGTGACGTTTGACCGTGCGCTCGCTTATCTTCAGTTCGCGGGCGATCGACCGGTTGTCGTATCCGAAGCCAAGCAGCTCGAACACGGTCCGCTCCCGGGGCGCGAGCGTGCGCGTGCGGAGCAGGGCCGCCGCCATCGGCTGCGGAAGCGTGGCCCGCAGGAGTGTCCCGCTGGCCGCCTGGCCCGGCACCCGCGGGAGCAACGCTCCGCAGGCCGGGCACGAGCCGCCTGACGCCGCCCGGCTGGCCTCTGGCCAGGTACGCTCGGCCAGATCGTCCGCACTCATCAACCTGTTGACCACGGCACGATCCAACGAGGTGGCTGCCGGGCACCGCATCGGTTGACAACCCCCAGATTTCGCGGCCCGGCGTTCTCGGGCCGGCGGGCATGCCGGGCGGACCCCGGGGGATACCGGGGCTCTGGCCGCAGGCTTGCGCCCGGAATGCGGGGTTGCGACCAGGTATGAACGCGGTCCGGACCCCTCCCCGACCCCGGCCGGGCGGCGGCGGGGCCGGGACAAAACTTGGGTAACTTCCACCCATGAAACCGGGCGCCGGTGCGTGCCAGGTTCGAGGGCGTGAACATGCCGGCACCGCACGACCGCGAGCGTTCCGCCGCTGGCCTGCTCGGCCCGCGCTGGTGGGCGCCGGCGCTTGACGGCGCCGAGCGGGCGACCCCGCCCGCCTGGGTCGGCATCGTCGAGCACGCG
>JASHUI010000718.1:0-5404 GCA_030040095.1 Streptosporangiaceae bacterium
CGATTCTACCGGATCTCATCTAACCGCCCTTCCTCGTTCCTAATCCGCCGGGCTTTGCCGCGGCCCGCTCGCCACAGCTCCCTGGCTGACTAGGTGTTCTGATCGACAACACCCCGGAAGGAGTTTCACAAGCCGACCACAACGCCTTTTGATTTGCTCTCACAGCGCACCTTCCTGGGCGCGAACTGGTCGGCCGCCGAACTGCAGCCGACGACGACCAGCGCGGCCAGGAGTGCCAAGACTGCTCCTTTCACACGCACCCCGCCCGACGAGGCAACGTGAAGCGCCTCACCCGATAGCCGGCTGTCATCAGCTGATCGGCCAATCACTGCCGCTGCGACGATCTGGACGCTAATGGCGCGAAATAAGGGAGTACAGGAACTCTCACCGGCAAACTCGAGAATGCCGCGGAGGGTCACCCTTGCCCGTCGCTCCTCGCAAGGACGCTCGAAGTGTTATGTGTTCTGATAGAAAACGCGCGTTTCATCCGACATGCTGGATGCGAGCGCCCGGCATCGGACGATGACGCAGGCGCGCTTCGGGGACGGGTGACCGCAGGTGGACGTCGGTGGAGTTGGGTTCGGGGCGCGGCTGCGAGCGGGCAGGGAAGCGGCCGGGTTATCGCAGCAGGAACTGGCCGAGCGGTCCGGGCTCAGCGTCCGCGCGATCAGCAATCTGGAACGTGGCCGCACCCAGTGGCCCTACCGGGCGTCGCTGTCCAGGCTGGCAGATGCGCTTGGCCTGCAGGAGACCGCCAGGGTCGAGTTCCTCGCCGCAGTCCCCCGGCGGCAGCTGGCACGACCGGAGGAACGCGCAGCCGGTGACGGCGGCGGTCGCATCCCGCGGCAGTTGCCCGCGGCCGTCACTCGCTTCACCGGCCGCATCAGTGAGCTCGCCGCGCTGACTGACCTGCTCGGGCCGGCGTCGCACAGCACAGCGCCTGCCCTCGTGATCTCCGCGATAGGCGGAACGGCCGGGGTCGGCAAGACCGCCCTGGCCATCCAGTGGGCACACCAGGTCGCCGACCGGTTCCCGGACGGGCAACTGTACGTGAACCTGCGCGGCTACGACCCGCACCAGCCAGTCGCCGCGGCCGATGCCCTGGCCGGGTTCCTCGAGGCCCTCGGAGTGATGGGTACCGCTATCCCGGACGAGGCAGACAAGCGCTCTGCGCTGTACCGGAGCCGACTGGCCGGGCGGCGAATGCTAGTCCTGCTCGACAACGCTCGCGACGGCGAACAGGTCCGGCCCCTGCTGCCCGGCGAACCAGGCTGCGTCGCCGTGGTGACCAGCCGAGACTCGCTGAGCGGACTGGTGGCCACAGACGGCGCGCGCCGTCTGGACCTGGATGTGCTGCCATCGGCGGACGCGATCAGCCTGCTGCGTTCGCTGATCGGGCCGCGTCTGAGCGAAGAGCCGGGAGCGGCTGCGGCGCTATCGGGGCTCTGCGCGCGACTGCCGCTGGCCCTGCGGATCGCCGCCGAACTGGCCGCCGCTCGCCCAGCTGAGCCGGTCGCCGAACTGGCGGCCGAACTGGAAGCAAGCCAACTGGACTTGCTGGACGCCGGGGAGCACCGCGCGGATGTGCGGGCAGTGTTCTCCTGGTCAGTCCGCCAGCTGCCGGCGGACGCAGCCGAAGCGTTCGCTCTGATTGGCCTGCACCCAGGTGAACACCTGGACGCCTACGCCGCCGCGGCACTGACCGGGACCAGCACGGCGCATGCCCGGCAGGTGCTGACCCGGTTGCACCGGGCCAGCCTCATCCAGGCCGCCGAAAGCGGCCGGTACGGCATGCATGACCTGCTGCGCGCTTATGCCCGCGAACAGGCCGCCGCCGGTGACGCCGACGACTCGTGCCATCAGGCACTCACCCGGCTCTTCGACTACTACCTGGCCGCCGCCTCCGCAGCGATGGACGTCGCGTTCCCAGCCGAAGCTCACCAGCGGCCCGATAAGGCCACCGAGGCGACATCCTTGCCGACCCTGCAGAGTGAGGCGGGCGCGCGGGCATGGCTGGACACCGAACGGGCGAACCTGACCGCGATGGCCGCGTATTGCGCCAGCCACGGCTGGCCCAGGCACGTGATCGGTCTGGCCACGACGCTGCCCCGCTATCTGATGAACGGCAGCCATCTGCCTGAGGCCCAGACGATCTACGGCCACGCGCTGGACGCCGCCCGCCAGTCCGCCGACCCGGCCGAGGAAGCCGCCGCACTGGACGGACTAGGCGGGCTCGATTTCATGAAGGGTCACTTCGCCGACGCCGCCCGCCACTACGAGGCGGCGCTGCAGCGGTACCGCGAGTGCGGGAGTCTCCTGGGCGAGGCAGAGAGCCTCCATAACCTCGGAGTCAGCGAGCAGTGCCTGCACCACAACCGCTCGGCCGCCGCCCACTTTCGCGATGCGGTCGCCGCCTTCGAGAACGCTGCGGATAAGCTCGGCGCCGCGCGCCCGCTCTCCCTGCTCGCCCGCGTCGAGACCGAGATGGGCTTGCACGACGATGCGGCAGGGCACCTGCAGGACGCGTTGCCTGTCCTGCACGAGGCGAAGGACCATTCCTTCGAGGCCACGGCGCTGACCCTGATGGGCGAGCTGAGCCTCCGCTCCGGTCAGCTCGCTCAGGCCTCCGCTTCCTTCCAGCAGGCTCTGACCATCTTTCGCGACATCGAGAACCCGGACGGAGTGGCCGGAGCGCTGTGCCTGATCGGCGAGGTCAGCATGCGCGAGGACGAGTACCAGCAGGCCAGCAGCTACCGCCACGAGGCGCTTGTCCTGTTCCGGCAGACGGGCAATCAGTTCGGAGAGATCACGACGCTGCGGAAGCTGGCCGAGGCCCTGTCCGGAGACGGCCAGGACGCCGCCGCCCGCGTTCAGCTTGAGACAGCAGTCCGGCTGGCTGCCGAGACCGGCAACACATATGAGCAGGCCAGCGCGCATCGCGACCTCGCTGAGAGCCACCACCGGGTTCACGATGGCGATCAAACCAGGTACCACTGGCAGCAGGCACTCGCCCTGTGCGCCCAGCTCGACGCGCCGGAGGCAGAGCACGTCCGCGCCCGGTTCAGCGCGCTTGCGGTGGAAGCGCCGCGTTAAGCCGGGCGACTGCGGAGCGACTGCGCTCGAGCTCATCGATGGCGCGCTGCCTGCCGTCGTTGATGGACGCCGGTCGCGTTCGAGGCCGCGTTTGGCTGGGGCCGGCTGGTGGAACTGCTCGAGGACTACGGGTTCGACCCCCACCTGGTGCACCCGCTGCGGTGCAAGGCGATCGCCTCGGCCAGGCTGAAGAACGACCAAGTGGATGCGGCTATCTTGGCGCAGCTGCTACGCGCGGACCTGCTGCCAGAGGCGTGGATTGCCCCGCCGGCGGTGCGCCAGCTGCGGGCGCTGCTGCGGCACCGGGCCAGCCTGGTCCGGCTCGGTACCCAGCTACGCAACCGGATCCACGCCGTGGCCGCCGATCACGGCTATGACCGGCCGGCCAGCGGTCCGGCCGCACCACGTGGCCTTCACCGTCGCTGACCTTACCGGGCGCGAGCCTGGTATTTAGCCGCCCTGGGCTACGAACTGCAGTTTGAGTTCCGGCCGCCCGGCGGTGGCCCGGCGGCGATGCTCCACACCCCGGCCGGCGCTCTCATGGGACTCTTCGAGGTTCCGGAGGCAAGCAGCCCGCAGGCAGCCACGGCAACCATGCTTCCCCGGGTAGGACACGTCGCTCTGGAGGTCGGCGATCTCGATGCCGTGCTGACCGTGGCCACCGCGGCGGGTGGAACCAAGCTGCCGGGACCGATCCCGGCCCCGGCTCCGGGGCGCCGGCTGGTGTTCGTCAGCGACCTCGACGGCAACGTCCTCGAGCTGATCGGCCCGGTCTAACAGCCTGCGGAGCGGTCAGCGAAGGGCCGGCGGTCTCGCACATTCCGCGAGGCCGCCGGCCCCGGTTGAGCGCTGTTGTCAGTCAGGCTTGTCTGACGAGGTCGGCGGGACTGACCGCGTCACGGATAGTTGATCGGGCTGCCGAGGCCGGTCACCAGGTCGTAGCCGGTGCCCGCGGTGCAGTCGGTGCCGCAGCTGCCGTTCGTTCCGCTGGTGATGTCGCGCAGGTTGGTCTCGTACCCGCCCGAGTAGATCGCCGCGTCGCCCTGGAGGGCCGTGCTGCCTGCCGCTGCTCCGGCGGCGAGGATGCCGGCCCAGTCCGGCGCGCCGACGCTGGTGCCACCGACCGTCCACCAGCCGGATTGCCCATCGTAGGCGGTGCTGTCGTAGATCGACACGCCCGTGCTTGGGTTAGCGTCGAATGAGACATCGGGGATACCGCGTTTGCTGCCGGTCAGGGCTGTGATCGTGGCGGCACCGTAGACCGGGCCGGTGTAGCTGCTCTGGTAGCTCGGGATCGACTCGTAGGCGGAGATGCCGCCACTGCCGTCTGCCCATGTGGTTTCGCTGGTGAAGCCGGAGCAGGACGTCCCGCTGCAGCCGTTGAGCGTGGTGCCGCCGACCGAGATCACGTTCGGCGACGCCGCCGGGTAGAGCGCCCCGTGCGCGTCGTCACCGGCCGATACGGTGTACAAGGTACCCGGATTGGTGAAGTAGGAGTCATAGCTCGTCTCCGAGCTGAATTCGCTGCCGTCCCAGCTCATCGACACCTCGTTGGCGCCGATGCTGTTCGCGTAGGAGACGGCGGCGAACAGGTTCGTGTCGGAGGAACTCTTGGCCTCCACTAGGACGATCTTGGCGCCCGGCGCCTCGGCGTGCGCCCACTCGATGTCGAGCGACTCCTCCAGCGCCCAGTCGGAGTTGGTAGATGGAGTTCCCGACGGCTCGGCAACCTCGAAGCAGGCGCCGGACTGGGTGAGGGAGGTGCAGGTAGACAAGGCCGGATAGCCGTACTCGGCGTTGAACACGTTGAGGTCCGACAGCGCGTGCGGATCGTTGTAGGCGTCAACGATCGCGATGATCTGACCGGAGCCCGCATCCGATGTCGGTGAGAGCCCGGAGAGGTTGTAGACCGACTGGATGGCGCTAGGTGGCAGCCCGGTTGGGCTGGTCACCGTCACGTAGGGGTGGTTGTCTAAGCGGACTCCTACGTCCCGCAGATGAAGGACCTGGAACGTTGTGTGGAACGTGAACGTGGGCTGCTGCGCCGCGGCTGGAGCGGCGAGCGCTGTGCCGCCCGCCGATGCGACCATGGTCAATGCGAACCCCGCTGCTAACCCTGCTACGCCTAGTAGTCGCTTCCGGTCCATTGCCGATCCTTTGCTGTCCTTTGTGGCGAGTCCGTCCTGCACGGGCCCCTTCACGCATAATGAATGCGGACGGATTGGCCGTCAAGATATGTACTCGTGATACAATAGTTATCTGAACTGAACACTTGTCGGGGTTGTTTCCTCTGTGACGAAACTTGGGCGCA
>JASHUI010000719.1:0-8454 GCA_030040095.1 Streptosporangiaceae bacterium
GGCCCCGGCCGGGCCGCCCGTGGCCAGGCGCAGCGCGAAGCCGCACCCGGCCAGGGCCACCACCAGCGCGACCAGCGGCCGGGAGCCGACGAAGTCGGTGACCAGGCTGTCCACCGTGCCCAGGCCGGGCCGAGACACCCAGCCGAGCGTGCCGTCCTGGCGGTAGCCGAGGACGATCAGCGGTGACAACACCGCGATCGCTGCCGCGGCGGCGGCCAGCCAGCGCAGCGGCCTAACTGTGCCGCCGGGAACCCCCCGCCCCCTGGCCCGGGCCAGCAGGAGCGTGACAGCGTGCGCCGCCAGCAACAGCAGCGCGAACAGGCTCGCCGCCCCGGCCAGCGCGATCGCCCCGCCATACGCCGCCCACCAGCGGCGTCGGCCGTCCCCGATCGCCACCACCAGCAGGTAGCTGGCCGCGACCGCGAACAGGGTGACCAGTCCGTACGGCCGCGCGTCCTGCGCGTAGTAGGTGGTCTGCGGCGCGGCCACGTAGAGCAGCCCGGCCAGCAGCCCGGTGAGCGCGGGGGCGGGCAGCGCGGTCATCCGGGCCAGCCGCCTGCCGAGGGCCGCGGTGAGCCCCGCGGCGAGGCTGGTGGCCAGCAGCGAGGGCAGTCGCAAGGCCGCCTCGGAGCTGCCGAGCACCCCGATCACCACGTGCATGCCCAGGTAGTAGGGCCCGTGCACGGCGTCGACGTGCAGCAGCAGGCCGACAATCTTCCCGAACGGGCGCCGGCTCGCGGAGAGCGTGTACGCCTCGTCCCGCCACAGCGACGCGCCGCCGAGCCCGTAGCCGCCCACGGCCAGGGCAGCCGCGACCGGAATGGCCACCACCAGCCAGCCGGGCAGCCGCTCGGCGACCCGGCGGGGCAGGACGGCACCCCTGGCGAACGGGACGGTGGCCTGGCTGGCGGGCTCGGCGATGGGCACTGACCAGTCTCCGGGTGGGCGACACGGTGGGGCGAGACTACGCGTTCAAAGGTTCTTACCCGTTCTTATCCGCCGAAGATACGGTCACAGGCCCTGGCCGCGGCCTTGCCGTCGTCGAGCGGGCAGAACTTCGCCGTGAACGCCGCGTACGCCGCGCGGTGCGCCGGCGCGACGCGCCCGGTGGTGTCGGCGATCGCCGACACCACCTCGTCCGAGCTGGCGAGCAGCGGGCCGGGCGCCTCGGCCTCGAAGTCGAAGTAGAACCCGCGCAACTTGTCCCGGTACTGCTCCAGGTCGTAGGTGAAGAAGATCATGGGCCGGCCGGTCGGCGCGAAGTCGAACATCACCGACGAGTAGTCCGTCACCAGGACGTCGCTGACCAACAGCAGCTCGGAGATGTCCGGGTAGGCGGTCACGTTGATGGCGAAGTCGGGCCGGGTGCCGGCCGGGACGTCCTCGGCCATGTGGTGGTGGCCCCGGATCAGGAAAACGTGGTCGCCGCCGAGCCGCCGCCAGGCGCGCTCGAGGTCCAGCCGGAAGTCGAACCGGTACCGGCCGGAGGCGTAGTACTGGTCGTCCCGCCAGGTCGGCGCGTACAGCACCACCCGCTTCCCCGCGGGCAGCCCGAGCCGTCGCCGCACATCCGCGGCGATGCGCCCGGCGTCGTCGCTGCGCAGCACGTCGTTGCGCGGATATCCCGACTCGAGTATGTCGCCGTCATAACGGAAGGCTCGCCGCATGACCGGGGTGCTGAACGGGTTCGGCGACAGCAGCAGATCCCACATGGCCACGTCCTCGCGGAGCAGATCGAAGTAGCCGGCGCCGCTGACGAACTGGGGCTGGCCGATGTCGAAGCCGATCTTCTTCAGCGGGGTGCCGTGCCAGGTCTGCACGTAGACCTGACCGTCTCGCTTGTGGTAGCGCCCGCTCATGTCGTCGTTGGAGATCAGGTACCTGGACCTGGCCAGCGCCTCGTAGTAGTCCTCGGTCCAGGTCAGCACGGTGCGAGCGCCGTCAGGGGCGGGCACCGAGTGGTCGTTGACCGCCCAGATGTGCTCGCGGTCGTCGCCCCGGCGGCGCAGTTCCCTGGCGATCGCCAGCGGGTTGTCCGCGCACTGCTTGCCCTTCCAGCTCACGAACACCACCGCGTCCCGCAGCGGGAGTTTCTGCTGCAGCGGGTAGTAGACGCCGCGCAGCACCCGGCGCTGCAGCCGGCCGTGCTCGGTGAACTTGACCGCGGGGCCGACCGTGATCATCGGCGTGTCGTAGCCCCATGTGGTGAACCGGTAGTTCTTCTGCCCGACGGTGAGCATCCGGTCGTCCAGTCCGGCGAGCCGCGCGTGGTCGTAGCCCGGCACGATCAGTTCGCCGCCGGCCTCGTGCGCGCGGCGCAGGAACAGGTCCCAGATCCCGTCCCGCAGCGGCAGCGGCCGCCCGAACGACGGCATCCCGGCCGCGTCGAACTCGATCGTGAACCGGTCGCCGTCCCGCCGGCACGCCACTACGTGCTGCTCGGTGGAGGTGCGGCGCCGCAGCACCAGCTCGAGCGGGTCCGCCGCGGTGGCCGGAAAGCTGCCGCGCAGGGTCAGCCGGCCGCCGTCGGTCCAGGAGTGCTCCTCGATCACCGGCCGCAGGGCGCGGCGCACGACCGTGGCGTTGCCGTACCTGGTCCGTTCCAGGGCGATCTCCTGGTCGCCCGCCGGGTACCGGTACTCCGGACGGCCGTCGGGGAACGCGACCCGCACCCGCTCCCCGCCCTCGGCCTGGACATACAGATCCCACTCGATGCCGCCGGTCGCGGTGGTCAGCACCCGCAGCGGCATCGCGCCGCGGACCCGGGTCACCGGCCCGGAACGCCCGGCGGGCGCCGCCGGGAACCGGTACGTGGCCGCGCCCTTCGGCCGGGCCAGCACGAGCTCCGCGCGGGCCCGCGGGCCGATCCGGTCGATGTCCACGTCGATGACGAGCTCGCTGCCCGCGTGCTCGCAGCCCCGCAGCACGGCCGGCGTCCTGGTCAGGCCGACCTGCAGCTTGCGCCCCGACCACCAGGCGCCGAACTTGATGCCCGGGGTCACCTGCCGGAACTCCGGACGCTCGGCGGACCCGCGTACCGGCGTGTGCAGCCGGGCCGGCCGCCACACCCCGCGCCCCCTGACCAGCACGTAGCCAGCCCACTCGCCGGTGAGCCAGCGGCGGCCGGCCCGGAACCAGCGGGGGCTGATCTCGCAGCGGAAGCCGGCCCAGTCGTAGCGGTACCTGGTCTGCGCCGACCAGGTGGTCGCCTCTTCGTGCCGCAGCGAGCGGGCCGGGACCACGACCGGCAGCCGCCAGGCGCCAACCGGGACAAAGACGATGATCTTGGATGCGTACCTGCGGCGGGTGATGTCGACCGACGGCACGAACGCGCAGCCGGTGACGACCAGCCGCTCGCCCTGCCAGGTGATGCCCTCCACCCGGACGAACGGGTCGAGTTCCCGCCAGTACGGCCGGTAGACCCGCGCCGGTATCCGCAGCCTGCGGCGGTCCTCGCGGAACGGGATGTCGGCACGGATCCAGCCGCCCCGGCGGACCATCGGCGTGGTCTTGATCTGCTGGTCGGCTTGCCAGGCGCTGAACTCGAGGAGCTGTTCCAGCTGCCCGGCCCGCAGCAGATGGTAGGCCAGCTTGTGGGTGGACGGCAGCCTGGCCAGGGCCCGCCGGTCGACCTGGTCCAGGTACATGCGGCCGAGCACCATGAACTCGGACTGGTAGTCCTCGCTGGTCCGAGACAGGTCGCAGACGTACAGCCACAGGTCGTTGACCAGTGCCTTGTGCTGATGCTGGCGCAGCAGGCGGCCGTCGCCGCGCTCGCGCAGGAAACCGTCGATGCCCCGCAGCGCGGTGATCCGGTCCCGGAGGTTGCCGATGCTCGTGCGGGACTGGGTGATCGACAACGCGCCCTTGCCGCGCTCGCGCCAGTAGTAGACCGGATCCAAGATCACGTCCACGGCCCGGGCCAGCACGTGCGCCCGGGTCATGGCCTGCAGGTCTTCCCACGCCCTGACCTCGGGAAAGGTGAGGTGACTGGCGTCCCAGAAGGACCTGCGGAACATCTTGTTCCACACCGAGACGTCCCAGAACAGCTCCGGCGTGCGGCTGATGTGCGTGCCGATCCGCCTGGTTTTGATCGCCTGGGCGTGCATGCCAGACGGCGTGACCCCCATGGGCCCGATCCGCTCGACCCCGCCGGACACGAAGTCGGACCCGGACTGCTGCAGCGTGTGCAGCATGATCTCGCACGCATGGCTTGGCAGCATGTCGTCCGCGTCGACGAAGGCCAGGAACTCGCCGGTCGCCCGCTCGATGCCGCGGTTGCGCGCGTAGCCCGGGCCGCCGTTGGGCACCCGGATCAGGACGAACCTCGGGTCGTCCGCGGCCAGGCGCTCGGCGATCTCCGCGCTGCCGTCGGTGGAGCCGTCGTCCACCATGATCACTTCGAGGTCGGCATGGGTCTGCCGGGCGATGGACCGCAGGCAGTCCCCGAGCAAATCCTCGTTGTTGTGAAAGGGCACAACAACGCTGATCCGCGGTGCCGTCATCGTCGCTCTCACTCCCCAGGGCGCGGACCCGTGCCGGCGTCCATGCCGGGAAGCCTAAGAGATCGACGGCCGCAGTGGTAACCGAACGATTTTGAACGCTTACGCAGCGGGGTTTTGCCTGGTTGGCTGGCTGGCGCGAGGAGCGGGTGAGCGCCGCTTACTCGCCGCGCCAGACCGGCGGGCGCTTCTCGGCGAACGCGGCGGCCCCCTCCATCGCGTCCGCGGAGGTGAACACCGGACCGATCACCTCGCCCTGCCGGGCGAACGCCTCCGCGCTGGGCCAGTCCGCCGACTCGACGATGACCCGCTTGGTGGCGGCGAGCGCGAGCGGCGCTCCCTGGGCCACCCTGGCCGCCAGTTCCCTGGCGCCCTCCAGGGCCTGGCCGGCCTCGGTCAGCACGCTGACCAGGCCGGCCTGGTGCAGACGCTCGGCGGTGAAGTGCTCGCCGGTCAGCGCGATCTCCATGGCCAGGTGGTACGGCACCCGGCGGGGCAGCCGGAGCAGGCCGCCCGCCCCGGCCACCAGGCCGCGGCGGACCTCGGGCAGGCCGAACCTCGCGGTCTCGCTGGCCACGATGAGGTCACAGCTCAGCGCGATCTCGAACCCTCCGGCCAGGGCGTAGCCCTCGACCGCCGCGATCACCGGCTTGGCCGGCGGCCGCTCGGTGATTCCGGCGAAGCCGCGTCCGGCCACGATGGGGTTGTCGCCGGCCAGGAAGCCCTTCAGGTCCATGCCCGCGCTGAACGTGCCGTCTGCCCCCGTGAGAATCAGCGCCCGCACGTCGCCCGCGGCGTCAAGCTCGTCGACGGCCGCCGCGATGCCGCGAGCCACCTCGCCGTTGACCGCGTTGCGTGCCTGTGGGCGATTGATGGTGATGACGCCGATCGCGCCGTCCACCTCGGTAAGAACCGCGTCCGCCATGAGTCACTCCCCTGGCCGCCGTCGCCCGCCCGGCCTGACCGAGAGTGTGTGCGGAAAATGCTGTTATGACAGCACTGAGCGCACACGGGGCCGGCCGACGACCGTGAGCCGCGTTACTTGGGCTGGAACCTGATGCCGCCGTCGAACCGGATGACGTCGGCGTTCATGTAGTCGTTCTCTATCAGCGCCTGGACCAGGTGCGCGAACTCGGCCGCGGTACCCATCCGCTTGGGGAAGACGACCGGCGCGATCAGCTTGGCCTTGAACTCGTCCGAGCTATCTCCGGTGCCGTAGATCGGCGTGTCGATGATCCCGGGGCAGATGGTGTTGACCCTGACCCCGATCGCGGCCAGGTCGCGGGCGGCCGGGACGGTCATGCCGATGATCCCGCCCTTGGACGAGGAGTAGGCCACCTGGCCGGTCTGGCCCTCGATGCCCGCGACCGAGGCGGTGTTGATGACGACGCCGCGTTGCCCGTCGGCGTCGGCCGGCTCGGTCTTGGCCACCGCCGCGGCGCCGATCCGCATCAGGTTGAACGTGCCGATGAGGTTGACGTCGATGACCTTCTTGTAGGCGGCCAGGTCGTGCGGGCTGCCGTCACGCGCCACCGTGCGGGCGGCCCAGCCGATGCCGGCGCAGTTCACGATGACGCGCAGCGGCGGTCCGGCGGAGGCGGCCGCGTCCACCGCGGCCTGCACCGACTGCTCGTCCGAGACGTCGGTCCGGACGAACAGGCCGCCGATCTCGTCGGCGACCGCCTTGCCCAGCTGCTCGTTGAGGTCCGCGACGACAACCCGGCAGCCAGCCGCGGCGAGCTGGCGCGCGGTGGCCGCGCCGAGGCCGCTCGCGCCGCCGGACACGATCCCTGCGGTTCCGTTCAGTTCCATGAGCGGGAGCTTAGCGGCCGGGCGCGCGCCATACCGAACGGGGTTCGGAAACGCTGCCGACCGCCGTCTCGGGCTGTCTCCGGCCCCGGTCAACGCAGGCCGAGCGCTGCCGCATTCTGGCCCCGGCCCTCTTCTGTCGGTGCCACTGCCTAGCATCGATGGCAGAGCACCGCGATCACGGAATGCGCGGGCCCGGCGGGGCGCTACCGCACATGCCGGCCGATCGCGGCAGGGGATGGCGTGAGCCGTCGCCGAGAGCCGCGACGGCGCGGGCGGCGGCTGAGTCACCGGCTGGGCGGACGGCGGTCCGGCTGGCCGGCGGTTAGGGAGGACGCGGTGCGCAAGTTCGCCGGGAACCCGTGGCTGGTGCTGCTGGTGGTCTCGCTCGGGTTCTTCATGACCCTGCTCGACCTGACGATCGTGAACATCGCGATCCCCAACATGATCACCAGGCTGCACGCATCCCTGGATGACGTGCTGTGGGTGATCAACGCCTACGCGCTCGTGCTGGCCGTTCTGGTCATCACCGCCGGACGGCTCGGCGACCTGATCGGGCCGCGAACGATGTTTTTCGTGGGCGTGGCGGTGTTCACGGCGGCGTCGGCCGCCTGCGGCCTGTCGCCCAGCCCCGGCTGGCTGATCGGGTTCCGCGCCGTGCAGGGCCTCGGGGCGGCGATGCTCATGCCGCAGACTCTGACGATCATCACGAACACCTTCCCGCCGGAACGGCGCGGCGCCGCGTTCGGCGTCTGGGGCGCCGTGGCCGGCGTGGCGACGATCGCTGGGCCGACCCTGGGCGGCCTGCTGGTAACCGCGTTCGACTGGCGCTACATCTTCTTCGTCAATCTGCCGATCGGCGTGATCGTGCTGGCGCTGACCATGTTCCTCATCCCCGACCTGCGGCCCGGCCGACGGCACCGGATCGACGTCCCTGGCGTGCTGCTGGCCAGCGCGGCGCTGCTGGCCATCTGCTACGGCCTGGTCGAGGGGCAGAAGTACAACTGGTCCACGATCACTTCGTTCATCAGCATCCCGCTCGTCCTGGGCATCGGCGTGGTGCTGCTCCTGGCGTTCCTGCTGTACCAGAAGCTGACGCAGGGCCAGGAGCCGCTGGTCCCGTTCGCGCTGTTCCGGGACCGGAACTTCTCGGTGATGAACGGGGTCTCCGGGGTGCTGGCGGTCGGCATGATGGGGATCTTCCTGCCGTTCACCATCTACCTGCAGTCGGTGCTCGGCTTCTCGGCGCTCAAGGCCGGGCTCACGATGGCGCCCGCCTCGCTGATCTCCATGTTCATCGCCCCTGCGGCCGGGCGGCTGACCGACAAGATCGGCGGCAAGTACATCCTGATGACCGGCCTGATCTTGTTCGGTGCCGGCATGGGCTGGCTGGCGCTGATCGCCCGCCCCACTTCGTCGTGGCAGAGCTTCCTGGCCCCGCTGATCGTGGCCGGCATCGGCATGGGCGGGACGTTCGCCCCGCTGGTCACCACGGCCATGCGCGACATCCGGCCGCAGATGGCGGGAGCCGCGTCCGGCGTGCTGAACACGGTGCGCCAGGTCGGGCTGGTGATCGGCACGGCGGTGGTCGGGGCGCTGCTGCAGAACCGGCTGGTCTCGGCGATGACCGCGCAGGCGCATGCCAGGTCGGCCGCGCTGCCTGCGCAGGTGCGCAACGGGTTCATCGGCCAGATCCAGAACTCCGCGAACAACGGCATCCAGGTCGGGGCGGGCCAGAACGGCGGGATCTCGCGGCAGTCCGGCATCCCGGCCAGCCTGGCCGCGGAGGTCGCCCGGATCGGCCACGACGTGTTCACGTTCGGCTTCGTGTCCGCCATGCGCTCGACGATGATCCTGCCCGTCGTGCTGTTGGGCGTTGGGGCGGCGCTCTGCCTGGCGCTCACCGGCTACAAGCGGGCTGCGACCGCGGCCGCCGGGGACCGGCCGGCGGTGGCCGACGCGGGCGCGGGCGACGCACCGGTGGTGGCAGGCGCCGTGGCGGACGGTCAGGTGGCCAACGGTCAGGTGGCCAGCGGGCAGGTGGGCGACGGCGAGATCCGCACCAGGCCGATCTGAGTAAGCCCGGCCGACTGCGGCGTCGAGGGCGGTGTCCTGGCCGTGCCTGCGGGGGCGGCACCCTGGC
>JASHUI010000720.1:0-3915 GCA_030040095.1 Streptosporangiaceae bacterium
CTGTTCCGCGCGCGTCTGCGTGGCCGCCCGTTCAGCCACCACCGGCACGATGTCTACGCGATCGGCGTCACCGAGGAGGGGGTTCAGGCGTTCGACTACCGGGGCACGGTTGAGCGCAGCCTCCCCGGACAGGTCTTCGTGCTGCATCCCGACGAGCTGCACGACGGCAGGGCAGAGGGGCCGGGCGTGTTCGGCTACCGGCAGATCTACGTCAACCCGTGCCGTATCGCCTCCGCCCTGCCGGCCCTCACGGGACGGCCGACGGCGCTGCCCTTCGCTCCCCCGGTGACCGACGACCCAGTCCTCGCGCGCGTGGTGGGGCGGGCGTTCGCGCGGGCAGCCGAGCCGCTGGCGCTTGACGCTCTGGTGCTTCAGCTGGCGGAGGGCCTGCTACGGTTCAGCGCTGGCCTGACCAGCACCGTACGCTGCCGGGTCGACCTGCCCGCTGTCGAACGTGGCCGCGATCTCCTGCGGAGCCGGGTGACGATAGTGCCATCGAGCGAGGTGGAGGCCGTCACGGGGCTAGACCGCTACCAGTTCGCACGCCAGTTCCATGCCGTCTACGGGACCAGCCCGTACCGGTATTCGGTGATGCGGCGCCTCGACGTGGCCCGGGGCTGGCTGCGCGACGCGCGGCCGCTGGCAGAAACGGCGCTCGGGGCGGGCTTCGCCGACCAGGCGCACTTCACCCGGATGTTCAAAGCGGCATTCGGCATGACACCCGGCCGGTATGTGAAGCTCTGCACGGCTTGTACCGGTGATGGAGCTGGCGGCCGGCTACCGAGACGGCAGCGATCGCGGTAGTCCGAAGCTCGGGAGCACGCTGTTGTCGAAGCGGGTCATCGCGCAGATCCGCTCGCCGGTGAGGGTGAGCACGTACAGGCCGGTCCCGTGACGGATGCCGGTCGGGGCGGGCAGGTAGGCTCCGAAGGCGGGCTGACCATTGGCTCGCGTCGGCACGAGGTCGAACCTGCGGTCTGCGCCGAACAGGGTGGCGCAGTAGCGGATCACAGCGTCCCGGCCCTCGTATCCGAACGGCGTCGGTGGCATCGCGATGAATACGTCGTCGGTGAGCAGGGCCACCAGCGCGTCGAGATCGGCGGACTCCCAGGCGCGGGCGAATCTGGCCACGATCGCGTCCTCGGCGGGTGAGCCGGAGGCGGGAGGCGGCTCGCGCCCGGCAACCGACTCCTGCCGGCGCTGGAGGCTGGCGCGTGCCCGTTTGAGGGCGCTGTTGGCCGAGCCGACGGTCGTGTCGAGCATGTCGGCCACCTCGCTGGCGTGGAATCCGAGGACGTCGCGCAGGATGACGACGGCGACCTGGCGGGGCGGCAGCGCCTGCAGTGCGGTCACGAAGGCCAGGGAGATAGATTCGGCCTGCTCGTAGCGGGCCTCCGGGCCCAGCGGCGCGTGCCCGCCCTCGCCGAGCGCGTCGGGAAACGGCTCGAGCCAGGTGACCTGGTCGAGCCGGGTCGGCACCGGCGGTTCAAACGCGGACACATCCCAGTCTTTGGCCGGGCGCCGGCTCGCCGCGCGGCGTGCGTTGAGGCACCGGTTGGTGGCGATCTTGTACAGCCAGGTGCGGAGCGATGCGCGTTCCTCGTCGAAGCCGCCGATGCCCTGCCAGGCGGCCAGCAGTGTTTCCTGCAGGGCGTCCTCGGCGTCCTGGAAGGATCCGAGCATCCGGTAGCAGTGCACCTGCAGCTCCCGCCGGTAAGGGTCGGTCAGCTCACCGAACGCGTCGCCGTCCCCGGCCCGTGCCCTTGAGAGCAGGGCGGCTATCACCATCGTCGGCACCTTCTTCCGCAGCACGGGGCACTTCCGTCAGGTACATACACCGCCGGGGCGGCGAACTGGGCGGCGCGCGGGCGCCCAGTTTCCCGCTGCCGCGGTGTATGCCTCATCGACAGCTGGACTTCGGAGGAGAACCGCCGTGGGAAAGATCGTCGTGAGCGAGAACGTCACGCTTGACGGAATCATCCAGGACCCGGCCGGTGACGAGGGCTTCAGGGCCGGCGGCTGGGCCGGCCGGATCACCGACCGCCCCGAGGTGGCCAAGACCGCGCCCGGCGAGGCACTGGGCAGCGAGGCCATGCTGCTCGTCCGGCGGACCTACGAGTGGATGGCCGCGCGGTGGCCGTCCCGTGCCGGCGTCCTGGCGGACCGGCTCAACGGCCAGCCCAAGTACGTCGTGTCCGCGACACTCGACCATCCCGCCTGGAACAACACGACCGCGCTGTGGTCCATGGAGGTCCGCGGCTAATGCACGGCTGGATGCAGTACGACGCAGCCAAGGCAAAGATCGCTGGCATCCACCAGGAGGCCGACAGCCGCCGGCTAGCGCAAGAGGCCAAGCGGTCCACCTGGAAGCGAAGGTACTCGTACTGCCGCTTCTGGGACGCTAGCAGGCTTCACGCCGCATGGCACGCGACCTTTCCCGCCGCGCACCGTCGCGAGCACAACAGGAAACTCGGCGCTGTCCAGAGCGGCAAGGTCTTGTGACGGACGCGTCCCGGGCGTGGCGACGGCGCGCAGCTTGCATATCGAGGGCCAGGTGATCGAATGGGGCCCGTGACCCGCCAGAACTTGGCGGGGCCGCGGAATTCGAACCGCTGTCCCCCTCGATGCGCCGTGCGGGAGTGGCTACCGTCAGCGCTATGACCAGATTCGGTGTTCAGCTGCCCAACTTCTCGGGATTTGAGTCGGCCGACTTGTTCGATCACGTTGCCGGCCTGGCGACGGCGGCGGAAGAAGCAGGGTTCGACTCGGTGTGGGTCATGGACCACTTCTTCCAGTTGCCGCCGCTGGGCGGACCAGACCAGCCGATGCTGGAGGCCTATACCCTGCTCGGGGCGCTGGCGGCCCGCACCCGGCGGGTGCAGCTCGGCACGCTAGTCACTGGCGTGACCTACCGCAACCCCGGCATCCTGGCCAAGATCGTCACGACCCTGGACGTCATCTCACGGGGCCGGGCCATCCTGGGCATCGGGGGCGCCTGGTACGACGTTGAGCACCAGGGCCTCGGCATCGACTATCCGGCCGACCGGGTGCGCCTCGACATGCTCGAAGAGGCGGTCCAGGTATGCAGGGCCATGTTCACCGGCGACGACGTGAGCTTCGCCGGCAGCCACTACCGGCTCGATCACGCCCGCAACCTGCCCCGGCCGGTACAGCCCGGCGGCCCGAAGATCATGATCGGCGGCGGCGGTGAGAAACGAACGCTGCGGCTGGTCGCCCGCTACGCCGACCAGTGCAACGTCACCGGCGACGTGAACACGCTGGCCCGCAAGATCGCCGTGCTGCGCCGCCACTGCGCCGAGGTCGGCCGGGATCCCGCCGAGGTCGGCGTGACGTGGATGACCCCGCTGATCCTGACCACGTCCAGCCAGAACACCGCCGAGGTGCATGAGATGCTGGCGGCGGCCGGCTCGGCCGAACAGATCGCCGGATTGACCGTCGGCCAGCCGCACGAGATTCCCGGTCTGGTCGCGGGCCACATCGAGGCCGGCGCTGACGAAGTAATTTTCAGCTTCGCCTTCGCGGATACCGCCGGAATCACTGCGGTGGGCGCGGCGCTCGGGCTGGGCGGACGGTAGCGGCCCTGGCCGGCATCGTCGCCATCGCCAGGGCCGTGGCCGGCAGCCCCAGCCGACGGGCCCAGACATCGCAAGACCTGACGCCTGGCACCCCGCTACAGGCCGGGTACACCGCCCGGACCCGCACCTACGCTCAGCGACAATGGCTGGTCTGCGGCTCGTGAGGGCCGGGAGGTCGCGCAGGACGAGGTGATCTGCGTGTGCTGTGATCCCCGCACGTTGCCGCCCCGTGCAGCCGCTGGCACGCTGGCTGTGTGGACCTCACCGACAAGTTGCAGATCAAGCCCGGCCAGTCGCTGGCAATACTCAACCCGCCGCC
>JASHUI010000721.1:0-2979 GCA_030040095.1 Streptosporangiaceae bacterium
GCTGCGCGAGGCGGCCGCGGGCCTGCTGGACGCCGAGGTCTCGCCGGACGTGATCCGCGCGGGGTGGCCTGGCGGCGACCACGCGCTCGTCAGGGCCGCCTGGCAGAAGCTGGCCGGCGTCGGTGCCATCGGCACGCTGGTCCCGGAGGAACGCGGCGGCCTGGGCCTGGACGAGACCAGCCTGGTGCCGCTGCTCGAGGAGATCGGCCGCAGCGGGCTGCCCGGCCCGGCCGCCGAGACGATCGCGGTGGCCGCGCCCCTGCTCCGCGGGGAGCGCCTGGCCGGGATGCTGGCCGGGCACATGATGGCGGCGGCCCAGCTCGGCACCGATGACCTCGTGCCGTACGGGGAGCATGCGGCGCTGATCGTGCTGCGGGCGGGAGGCACCCTGCGGGTCTACGAGCGCGATGCCCTGGAGCTGGAGGCGTGCCCGGCCACCGATGGCTCGCGCGGCGTCGTCCGGCTGCTGCGCAGGCCGACGGCCGGCGGCACCGTCCTGACCGACGACCCGGCCGCCCTCGAATCGGCCTGGCAGCGCGGGGTGCTCGGCACGTCGGCGCTGCTGACCGGGCTCGCGGCGCGCATGCTGGCGCTCACCGTCGAGTACGTCCGACGGCGCGAGCAGTTCGGCAGGCCGATCGGCAGCTTCCAGGCGATCAAGCACGCGCTCGCCGACGCGCTCGTCGCCGTCGAGTTCGCCCGGCCGGTCCTGCTCGGCGCGGCCTGGGCCCAGGCGGCAGGTACGGCGGACGCCGCCGCGCAGGCGTCGGCGGCCAAGGTGCTCGCCTGCGACGCCGCCCGGCTCGTCGCGCGCACAGCGCTTCAGTGCCACGGCGCGATCGGCTACACCACCGAATACGACCTGCACCTGTACGCCAAGCGAGCCTGGGCCCTGATCCCGAGCTGGGGCAGCCCGGGCTGGCACCGGGCCCGCCTGGCGGCCTGCCTGGGAGTGCCAGATGGCGGAGGGTGACCCGGGGCGCGAGCAGGCGTGGCCTCACCGGCCAACGCCGTCGCGATCATCTGAACTCCGATGCGGGGGTCAGGAGAACCGCCCCCCTTGGCGTTGTGTCGCGATAGGGCTATCAGCTGCGACGCGAGACCTCAGCTGCCTCAACCACCAGGACCCAGGCATTTCGGGCGGACCAGAGGAAGTAGATCAGGACGGTTGCGAGTAGCCAGTACAGCCCGCCGCCTGCAACCACAATCAGCGAGATCCCGGACACCAGGACTGCGGCCGCGCCGGCGTTATACGGCAGCGTTCGCAAAGCCCAGCGGATTCTCTGTCCGGATTGCAGGTGGCGGATCGTCTGTATCTGCAGGCCAACGCTGATCGTCGCAAGGAGGATGGCGAGGCTTATCAAGTCGATGCCGAGCGCGGCTCTGGACTGGCCAGGTATCAAGACCAGGATTGCGACCACGAAGAGGGACAGCAGCCCTCCAAGTGCCTCCCTGGCGCGCGCGACACGGGCAGCATCGGGGAGGATCCGCGGCAGGTTGACGGTCAGGGCCAGGAACAGCAAGCCGGCAAAGGCGGCGGCCGCTGCGGCCACGGCGCCGTACATCGGCGTCCATGTCGTAGACGCGTAGGCCGCGTTCATGGGCTCAACGTCATTCCACCGGACTCATGACAGTGCCGGGCCGGGGCAAGGCAGTGCTCGCCCGACCAACGCCGGCGTAACGCCATCCAGGGGTGCGACGTCGGAGGTCAAGCTGTGCTCCCGGATGGTCCTGGACCTCAGGCCGGGCTGCCGAGCGTCGCAGGCGCTGTGGCAGCGAGGTTCTCCAGCCACCGCTGGGTTGCACGGTACAAGGATGGTCCAAGCACCGCTCGCCCGGCCGCCGGGACCGGCCCAACCTGGGTCTCCTTGCTCATCACTCGGGTGCCCTCCGGTGTCTCGGCAAGTGTGAACACGTGATCGGCATGGAGACCACCGCTTACTGCGTTGTACCGGAATACCTTGCCAGGTACGGACTCCGAGACCACGCTGTGCAGGGTGACCGGGTGAGCCTTCCAGTCGAAGGTGGCGCCCACAGGCAGCGGCCCGCGAGCCGAGTTGCGCACCCACCGGCACGCGGCGTACCACTGTGGCCAGCGCGACGCGTCGGCCAGCAGTGCCCAGACGGCGTCTGCCGGCGCGGCCACCGTGATCTCGTTCAGCGCGGTAATCGATGGCGTGCTGGGCCGCAGCATGCGGCCGGTGAGACGGCGCATCACCGGCCGGGGCACCAGCCGACTCGCCTGAGCCATCACCGAGTTCGTGAGTCCGACGACCCTGACGACGCGGTGACTGTCCAGCATGCCGACGGCGACATCGGCGACGCGAGCAGCGCTGTCGTGGCGCCGGTAGATCGCGGAAGTTGCGGCCTCTGGGCGGCCCATGGCGGCCAAGAACGCCGTGTCGGTGGGACCTGGGCATATCGCTGCCACTCGCACCCCTGTACCTCGCAGTTCCTCTGCGAGGGCCTCGCTGTAGGACAACACGAAAGCCTTGGAAGCGCCGTAGGTTGCTTGCCAAGGGGCTGGCTGGAACGCCACGGTGGACGCGGTGTTGAGCACGAAACCGCGCCGACGCTCGAGCATGCCGGGCAGCACGGCCTGAGTGAGCGCGACGAGCGCAATGCAGTTGACCGCGATGACCCCGGTCTCGGCTCGCGGGTCCAGTTCGGCGTGAGGGCCGTACGTGGCGAAGCCGGCATCATTGACCAGCACGTCAACCGTACGGTCACCGATGGCCGCGACGATCGTCGCAATGCCTGCTGGATCGGCGAGATCAGCGGGCACGAGCTCGGCCGCCGCCGCGGCCGAGTCGAGGGAGCTTGCGACCGCAGTCAGGCGTTCGGCGTCCCGCCCGGTTAGCAGCAACCGTGCTCCCCGGGCGGCAAGCCGGCGGGCGATCTGGGCACCGATGCCGGAGGAGGCGCCCGTCACTACGGTCAGATCGTTGGGTGGATACGTCACAATGCACTCCTTTCGGG
>JASHUI010000722.1:0-10041 GCA_030040095.1 Streptosporangiaceae bacterium
GCGCCCGCGCCTCGCCAGGCCCGGGTCGAAGCGGCGCCCGGCCCAGGCGTGGTCGTCGTTCTCCGGAACCTGGCGGCCGGTAGCCATCGAGCCTGACTTCAGCGCGCCGGCCGGCCCGGGCGGCATCCTGGCCGTGCTCGCCGCGGCCGCCTGGTTCGCGGTGATCACCTTCATCATGACCGTCATCTTCCCGACCGGCCCGTGGGCGATCATCCCGCTGGCCGTGACGGTGCTGCTCGCCGCCCTGGCCGTGAAGATGTTCGCCCGCTGGTCCGCGGTGCCCGGCCCGAGCACCTTCGGCGGGCAGGTGATCGCGCGCTGGCAGGAGGAGAAGAGCAGCGGCGAGGACAGCACGGTGACCGTGCCCTACGTCGCCATCGACGACGGCCAGCGCGGGTGGACCTTCGGCGGTTATCCCTTCTGCAGCCAGGTCGCGCTGGGCGACCTGGTGCGGGTGACCGTGTACCCGCGCTCGGGGAAGATCGACCTCTCGGTCACCTCGAGCCCGCGGGCACAGGGCGCCGCCGAGGGGCCGGCCGGGCCCGCGCCGACCCCAGCGGCCCGGCTGCTCACCGCCGAGGACGTGACCCCCCTGCTCGGCCCCGTGACGTGGACGTCGGCGCTGGCCACCCCGGGCGGCAGCGGCATCATCCACCGGGGCTCCGACCGCCGCAGCCTGATCGTCGTGGTCGCCTCTGGCCGACTGGCGAACGTCAACGTCGGCTACGCCCGCAAGCACGGCAGGCCGGCCTCGGGGCTCGGCGACGAAGCCTGGGTCTTGCACCACGGCCGCCTGACGATCTTCCGCGTCGGGGACGAGGTGGTCAAGCTGCACGTCACGGGGCCGGCCTGGCCGCAGGACCCGGACGTGCTGCGGAACCTGTCGGCCACCTTGGCCGCGCGGCTGGCCGCGCCGGGACGTGGAACCGCCGCGCCCGGGCCCGGAACTCTCGACGGGCAGGGCATGGCCGGGCCCTCTTCCCGGACGCCCAGGGTCAACCGAGCGTGAACGGGTCGCGGGTGGCGCCGGTGAGCTCCACCCAGACCGACTTGGTCTCGGTGTACTCGCGCATCGCGTCCGCCCCGTTCTCCCGCCCGATCCCGCTGGCGCCGATGCCCCCGAAGGGGACCTGCGGCCCGACGACCCGGTAGGCGTTGATCCAGACCGTGCCGGCCCGCAGCGCGGCCGCGACCCGGTGCGCCCGGTGCACGTCCTTGGTCCAGACCGAGCCGGCCAGCCCGAACTCGGTGCCGTTGGCCAGCGCGATGGCCTCCTCCTCGGTGCCGAACGGGGTGACCGCGACGACGGGGCCGAATATCTCCTCGCGGACGGCACGCATCGCCGAGGTCGCGTCGACCAGGACGGTCGGCTCGACGAACCAGCCGCCCAGGCCAGCGACGGGCCGGCCGCCGCAGGCGAAGGTGGCCCCGTCGGAACGCGCCGACTCGAAGTGGCTCAGGACCGTGGCGTACTGCTTGTCGGTGGCCATCGGGCCCATCTCGGTATCCGGGCTCATCGGGTTGCCGATCTTGATGGTCCGGGCCCGGCGGACCACCCGCTCGACCAGGGCGTCCTGCACGTCCTGGTGGACCACGACCCGCGACCCCGCCATGCAGGTCTGCCCGGTCGCGGCGAACACTCCGGCGATGACCCCGTTGGCCGCGGCGTCCAGGTCGGCGTCGGCGAACACGACCTGAGCGGACTTGCCCCCGAGTTCGAGGGTCAGGCGGGTCAGGTTGTCCGCGGCCGCGTGCGCGATGAGCTTGCCGACCTGAGTCGACCCGGTGAAGGCGATCTTGTCGACCCCGGGGTGGGCGACCAGCGCCTGCCCGACCGCGGGGCCCCAGCCGGTCACCACGTTGACCACGCCGGGCGGGAATCCGGCCTCGGCGACCAGCCGGGCGAACGCGAGCGTGCTCACCGGGGTGTAGTCGCTCGGCTTGACCACGACCGTGCACCCGGCGGCCAGGGCCGGCGCCAGCTTCCAGGTCAGCAGCAGCAGCGGCGAGTTCCACGGGACGATCGCGGCGACCACGCCGACCGGTTCGTTCCTGGTGTAGACGAGGAAGTTCGGCTTGTCCGACGGGATCACGCTGCCCTGCTGCTTGTCGGCCAGCCCGGCAAAGTAGTAGTACCACTCGGGCAGGCCGGCCATCTGGCCCGCCATCTCGCGCAGCAGCTTCCCGTTATCCCTGGTCTCCAGCTCGGCCAGCCCCGAGGCGTCGCGTTCAAGAAGCTCGCCCAGGCGGTGCAGGAGCTTGCCTCGCTGGGTCGCGGTGAGCTTGCCCCAGGGCCCGCCGAGGGCGGCGCGCGCGGCGGCGACGGCGTCATCGACGTCCTGGGCGTCCGCGTCGGGCACCTGAGCCCACGGCTGGCCGGTGTACGGGTCGGTGGAGGCGTACCTGCGCCCGGACCTCGCGGCCCGCGGGCACCCGTCGATGAGCATCATCAGCTGGTCCAGCCGCGGCCGGCCTGCGGTGGCGCTCACCTGACCATCATCGCTCGTCATCGCGGTCGCCGGTGACACCGCCGGCCGGCTAGCCCTTGACGTAGGCGATCTTCTCGGTCACCTTGCCGTCTCGGACGGTGATCAGGTCGATGCCCCTGACGTGGCCGTCCGCCCAGTCATACCGCCAGCGCTGCACCACGTGCGGGCCGGCGGCGAACGAGTCCTCCACGGTGAACCGGCTGGTGACATCGTCGAAGATCGGCTTCCAGGCCGCGGCGACGGCCGCGTGGCCGACAAAGCGCTGGCCGTCGGGCGCGGGCGAGGTTGCCTCGAACAGGCAGTCGTCACTGGTCAGCGCCAGGGCCGCGGCGAGGTCATGGTCGTTCCAGGCCGCGTTGAACCGGCTCACCACGGCGGCTGTGTCGGTGCTTGCGCCGGGGGGCGATGCGCCGGCGGGCGCCTCGTCGAGCCCGGGCTGGCCGCCGGTCGTCATGACAGCGCGGGCTCGACGTCTTGCAGCGCGCTGCGAAGCGTCTCGCGCAGTTCGGCCGAGTCCTCGTGGCCGTGCTTGGCCACGGCGTGGGCGGTCGCGGCGTCGAGGACCTCTTCCTCGCGGCCTGCGATGGTGAGCGTGCAGCCGATCTCGTTGGGTACCTGACGGCAGTCGATCATCTTCCGGGCCATGACGGACGCCTCCCCCCGGCCGGGCCGATCCCGGCCGTGTTCCTGTAGTGCGGCGGTTCCGATACGCTTACTTATCGATAGGTAGAATTCTGACTTACTGATAGGTTAGAGGTCAAGGGCTTCGGAGGGCCTATATATGGTTGCTCGGCGCGGGCATGACGACGCGGGAACGGCCTCGCGGATACTGGACGTGGCCGAGCGGCTCGTGCAGGTACGAGGGTTCAACGGTTTCAGCTACGCCGACATCGCGGCCGAGCTGAAGATCACCAAGGCCGCCCTGCATTACCACTTCGCCGGCAAGGCCGCCCTGGGCGAGGCCCTCATATCCCGCTACGCCCGCCGTTTCGCCGAGGCCCTGGCCGAGCTCGACGCCAGCGAAGGCACCGCCCGCGCCAGGCTGGACGCCTACGCGGACCTGTACCTGCGGGTGCTGCGCAGCCGCAAAATGTGCCTGTGCGGCATGCTGGCCGCCGAGTACCAGACCCTCCCGGCGCCCATGCGAGACGCCGTGATCAGGTTCTTCGACCACAACGAGACCTGGCTCGAGCGCGTCCTGGAGCGCGGGCGACAGGACGGCAGCCTTCGGCTGCGCGGTTCCGCGCGAGACACCGCCCGGATGATCGTGGGGGGCCTGGAGGGTGCCATGCTGATCGCCCGGCCCTACGGCGACGTCGCCCGCTTCCAGGCCGCGGCGGCCAGCCTGCTGGATGGCCTGGCGCCCGCCCGCCTGACCGGCGTGGACGGGGCCACCGCCCAGCCCGCCTGACCGCCCGCCCGGTTCAACGTCAGCGGTTAGGAAATTGCCGGCTGGGACCGGCAAGAACTTAACCACAGGCACGCGGCGCCTTAACCGCCATTGCCGCCCCGTCGGTTTGGTACGGTGCTTCCACGAATGGCCGGGAAACGGAGGCATCATGCGACTTCGTTATGCCCTCGTCGCTCTCGTCAGCGCGGCCATGGTCGTGATGCTTCCGGCCGGGGACGTCGCCGCCAGCACGGGCCCGGCGTCCGACTCGCCCGAGCAGGCGGGCTACGCGGTCACCCGGGCTCGGTTCACCGTGGCCGAGACCTGGGTCAGGCTGCCCGACCCGGCGCGGTTCGCCGGCGAGGTCGGCCGGCTGAGCATGTCGGTCGAGCTGCAGACGTCCAGGTTGATCATGGACCTGTCGGTGACGGCGTGCACCGACGCGAGTTGTACGGCCGGCGGCAGGCCGGCCGCGCACCAGTACCGGCTGGAGTTCGCGGAGTACCGCAGGGCGACACACGCGCTGGTGTGCTCGACCTCCGCGCCGGGGAACCAGCGGTGCCCGGGGGTGCCCGCGTCGTGGAACCGGGCCAGGATCCGGGCCGGGCAGGTCGCGGCGATGGCGATCTCGTATCCCATCCCCTACGACGCCCTCTTCCTGTACGTGAACGACCAGAGCTACCTCGACTTCCCGGTCGGCGCCGGTACCGTCTTCGGCCAGGCGAGCCTCGGCGTCGAGTTCGGCACCACGCCCTGGTCCCGCGCCTCGTTCCGCGCCCCGCGCCGGGCCATGGCTGTCGCGTCGTTCGACCGCCCGACGCCGCCGCCTTACGCGGCCGAGTTCGCGACCCTCAACGGGTCGGCGGGCGGGATCGCATCCTGGTGGGCCGACCACCGGGTGCGGATGACGGGCGGCTCGTCCGGGAAGGTGAGGCTGGCCGCGCCGGGTGCGCTGTTCGACGACGGCTACGGGTTTACCGTGTACCTCGAGCCGTGAGGATTCTGCGCCCTGCTAGCGTCCCTGCTCGTGACCGAGACGATCTACGCGGGCAACGCCGCGGCGGACGCGCCCGCCCACCGTGGCTGGCTGCTCGGGCATTTCAGGCCGGCCGGGGATGCCCGGCACAGCGACGAGGTCGAGGTCAAGTGGGCCATCCATGCCGAGGGCGACCGCCGGTCGGAATGGGTGGCTGCCGACCACCGCTCGGCGCTCATCCTGCTGGTCAGCGGCCGGTTCCGGGTCGACCTGCCGGGCCGCAGCGTGCTCCTGGCCGAGCAGGGCGACTACGTGGTGTTCCACGGCGTCGGCCACTCCTGGCAGGCCGAGGAGGCGTCGGTGGTGGTGGCGGTCCGCTGGCCGTCCGTGCCGGGCTACGCCGCCAGCGACCGGGCGCGCCGCTAGGCCGCCTGGCGGTCAGTCGCCGCCGTAGAAGGGGTGGGTGATCTGGTCGCGGGTCTCGACCAGCCGCCTGGCGTCGGCGGGATCGCGTCCGGTCACGGCCTCACGGACCGCCGCGCCGACCGCGTCCCTGGCCGCGCCCCGGACCGCCCCCTCGTCGGCGGCGGCCGGGTCGATCCAGAGCGAGACGAAGACGATGGTCTCCTGGTCCGCGCCGACCAGGCCGCCCGCCACCGCGTCCAGAACGCCCTGGGCCGTCCCGACCTGGGCCGCCCCGAAGATCAGCGTCTCGGCTTGCGCGGTGGCCGGGGCCGTCTTGTTCAGCAGGATCGTCGGCGGGTTCAGCGTCTCATAGGAGGGCTGGTCGGGCCCGGCGCAGACCAGGATCGGCGTGAAGCCGGGCGAGGGCGCGGCGAACGCGGTCACCAGCGCCGCGGCGGTCGGGCTGCCACGGCGTGCCAGGATCACGTTGACGTGGACGCCGTTGGGAGCGCTGCCGCCCCAGCCCTGGGCCAGGCGCCCGTCGATGTCGGTCCGGGCCATCATGCTGGCATCTCGTCTCCCTTGGCGGCCTTGCCCGCACTGGGATGCTATGCCGCCCCTCGACCGTAACGCCGCGGTTACCAGGCGATGTCCTCGCTGAGAACCACGACGCCCCGGGCCAGGAGGCCCGCGCTCAGGTCGGCGAACGCCTGGTTGATCTGGTCCAGGCCGTAGGTGGCCGAGACCAGCTTGTCGACCGGCAGGCGGCCCGCGGCGAACAGGTCGAGGACCGCGGGAATGTCCTGGAACGGCCGGCACGAGCCGTACAGGCTCCCGGTGACGATCTTCTCCTCGCGGACCAGGCGCGGCCCCGGGAAGGCCGTCATGGCGTCGGGCCCCGGGATCCCGATGCAGACCAGGGTGCCGCCCCGGCAGATGGCGTCGAAGGCGGACGCGCCGACCGCGGGGGACCCGACCGCGTCGAATCCGAAGTCGGCGCCGTGGCCGCCGGTGAGCTCGCGGACCGCCGCGATCACGTCCCGCTCGGCCGGGTCGATGACGTGGGTGGCCCCGAGCGCGGCCGCCAGCTCTCGCTTGGCGGGCACCGGATCGACCGCGATCACCCGGGTGGCGCCGGCCAGCGCCGCCGCCATGACGCAGCTCAGCCCGACGCCCCCCGCGCCGAAGATCACGGCCGCCGAGCCCGGCGTCACCCTGGCCCGGTTGACCACTGCGCCGTAACCGGTCAGGACCGCGCATCCGGCCAGGCTGGCCGCCGCGAGCGGGACGTCCCGGCGGACCGGCACGCAGCTGGCCGCCGGCACCACGGCCTGCTCCGCGAAGGTCGACAGGAACGAGTAGTGATAGAGCGGCAGTGATCCGTAACGCAGACGTCTCCCCCCGCCGAGCAGCGTTCCGGCGAGCAAGGCCGGAGCGGCCACGTCGCACAGCACGGGCCGTCCCGCCTCGCAGTACCGGCAGCGCCCGCAGGCCGGGAGCCACGACAACACGACGTGGTCGCCGGGCGAGACATGGCTGACCCCGTCGCCGACCGCCTCGACCACCCCGGCGCCCTCATGCCCGAGCACCGCGGGCAGCGGCGACGGGATCCGGCCGGTCAGCGTGTGCCAGTCGCTCGCGCACACCCCGCTGGCGGCCAGCCGGACCTGCACCTCGGCCGGACCCGGCGGATCCAGCTCGACGTCGGCGACCCGCATGGCCTCGCCCTGCCCGAGCAGGATCGCGGCCCGCATCGTCACGCCCACCCTCGCCACCTCCGCCGCGGTCAGGCCGGCCAGCGGTACCACGGGCCGGGGAGCCGGCGCGTTACTCGAACGAGGGCTTCTGGTTCCTGGTCCGCTTGAGCTCGAAGAAGCCGTCGGTCTCGGTCACCAGGACCACGCCATCCCACAGCCGCCCGGCGGCCTCGCCCTTCGGCGCCGGCGTGACGACCGGGCCGAAGATGGCATGGCCGCCTATCCGCATGACCGGGGTGCCCACGTCAAGGCCGACATCGTCGAACGCCTCGTGGTGCGAGCGCTTGATCGCCTCGTCGTACTCGGTGCTGGTGGCCGCCTTGACCAGCGACTCGGGCAGGCCCACCTCGGCCAGGGCCTCGGTGATCACCGCCGGGTCCTCCCGGCGGGCGGCGTTGTGGAACCTGGTGCCCAGCGCGGTGTAGAGCGGCCCGAGGATCTCGGGGCCGCTGTGCTCGGCGGCCGCGGCGCAGACCCGGATCGGTCCCCAGGCGCGGCTCATCCGCTCCTGGTACTCCTCGGTGAGGCCCTTGCCCTCGTGCTGCATCAGGTTCAGGTAGGCCAGCGACATGATCCGCCAGTCGGTCCGCACCGGCCGGACCTTTTCCACTTCCAGCATCCAGCGGGAGGTGATCCAGGCCCACGGGCACACCGGGTCGAACCAGAACTGAACGTCGTCGCGCGCTTCCGGCTGTGCTGTCACGTCCGCTGGCAACAGCCGCCGCGGACCGGCTATTCCTGCCGGGAGGCGGGAGAACGCCGGCGTAGGGTCATGGTGCGGGACCCGCCGGGGGAGGTGTCCCGCTGCCTGTCACGGGGGGCGATTGTCATGGCCAAGTCCGGCTCGCCGGGACCGTCGCGCGCGCCCGCGGTGCTGCCCGATCTCCCGGCCACCAGGAGCGAGCGGCGCGCGACGGGGAAGGCCGCCAGGAAGCGGGCCCGGCGGGGGTCGCTGGGGTACTGGGCCGAGGAGGAACGCGGGCACGACCCGCTGAAGACGATCACGGCCCAGAACCAGATCAGGGTGCCCGAGCTGGTTCCGATCCGGCACCGCCGGATGACCGCCTCGGCCTGGAACTACTATCGCGGCGCCGCGGCGGTCATGGCCGCGGACCTGGCCTCCCAGCCGGACAGCGGGCTGGCGGTGCAGCTGTGCGGGGACGCCCACATCATGAACTTCGGCCTGTGGGCCACGCCGGAGCGGAACCTGCTGTTCGACCTGCGCGACTTCGACGAGACGCTGCCCGGCCCGTTCGAGTGGGACGTCAAGCGGTTCGCCACCAGCCTGGTCGTCGCGGCCCGGGAGAACAAGGTCAGGCCGGCCCGCGCCGCGGCCGCGCTGACCGCCGGCGTCGAGGCCTACCGGCGGCGCATGGGCCGGTACGCGCGCATGCCCGAGCTCGACATCTGGTACGACGGCACCCACGTCGACAACCTGATCAGGTACTTCGAGCCGGCCGACCGCGGCCTGGTTTCGGTCCACATCGAGAAGAAGCGCAAGAGCCGCACCAGCCGTGGCGCGTTCGCCAAGCTCACCACGATGGCGCACGGGCGCCCCCGGATCACGGAGGATCCTCCGATCCGCACCACGATCAGCGACGAGGAGCAGGCCGACCTCGTCGACCACCTGCTGGCCGGCTACCGGATGACGCTGCAGGAGGACCGGCGCGTCCTGTTCGACCGGTTTACCGAGGTCGACATCGTCCGCCAGGTGGTCGGCGTGGGCAGCGTGGGGATGCGGGTCTACCTGCTGCTGTTCGAGGGCCGCTCCGCGGCCGATCCGTTGTTCTTGCAGGTCAAGCAGGCTGGGCCGTCGGTGTACGAGGCGCACACCCGGCCCAGCGCCCACGGCAACCACGGCGCCAGGGTGATCGGCGGCAAGCGGCTGGTGCAGAGCGCGACCGACATCTTCGTCGGCTGGGGCTCGCTGCACGGGAGGGACTATTACGTCCGGCAGTTCCGCGACATGAAGATCATCCCGGATCTGGGGCTGCTCGCCCCGCGACTGGCCGAGTTCGCCACCGCGTGCGGCGAGACGCTGGCCCGGGCGCACGCCCGGTCGGGCGACCCGGTGGCCATGGCTGCCTACATGGGCAAGGGCTCGGCGTTCACCTCCGCGATCGGCCAGTTCGCCCGGCGTTACGCCGATCAGAACGAGCGCGACCACGCCCAGCTCGCACGCGCGGCCGCCGCCGGGGACGTCGAATCCCTGGACGAGTGAACGCAACGGCTTCCAGCATGGTCGAGTATATGTTTGAATAGCGTCATGGCGCAGCACGGACTCTCGGGCCGGGCGGAATGCTCACCGCGTTAGCGGCCGGCGGCCACCCGGCGGTGGCCGGCTTGCTCGGGGTCGGCACGGCCGGGGTCGCGGGCGCCGTGGTGGCCATGGCCTGGAGCGTGCACGTCCGCCAGATCCGGCTGGCCGAGCAGGTGGCCCGGCGCCAGCTCATGGTGACCGCGGACGCGGCCCCGGCCCGCCAGGCCGCGGGAAACGGCGCCGCGATGAAACCCGCCGCCGCGGCGGAGGCGAACGGGTCGGCCGCCCGGGCCCCGGCGGCGAAGCTGGTTATCGACGGGCCGGATACCGTGGTCACCGGCGAGCAGGCCCGGTTCCGGGTGACGCCGTCGGCCAGCCGCAAGGTGGTCTCGTGGGCGGCCGGCGGCGGTTCGCTGGCGCAGTCGCCCGACCCGGCGCACCCCGAGGATCTGCTGCTGGTCGCCGACCGGCCGGGCGAGCTGATGGTCACCGTCTGGGTGCGCGAGGGCATGACCGAACGCCGCGCGACCAAGCCCGTCACCGCGGTGCCGGACGTCGCGGTGACGCCGCCGGTCACGCCGCGGATGTTCCTGAACGTATGGGGACTGGTGCTCGTGGCGGTGCTGGTCATCGGGTTCGCCGGCGCCCTCGCGGCCCTGGGCAGCCTCACCGCCGGCGACTTCATCGCCGTGGCCGCCCCCCTGGCCGCGCTGCTCGGGGTGACCGCCGTCGCGGGAGGCGCACCCGACGCCGGCGGCCGCGCG
>JASHUI010000723.1:0-2659 GCA_030040095.1 Streptosporangiaceae bacterium
CGTTCGAGTTCGCGATCGTCAGCGAGGGTGAGCCGCTCGGCGACGTCACCTACGGGATCTGCCAGTCCTGCGGCACGGGGATGCTGTACCAGATCGAGTTCGTCCCTGACTGGCAGTTCTGCGGGTTCGGGTGCCTGGCCCTCAGCCAACTCGAGGCCCGCCATCCCGGCCTGACCTGGTACACCACCGGGCAGTTCCCGCACGCGAGGGGCTTTTACGAGCATTATCGCCAGGGCAGCGCCAGCCCCTGGACCGATAAGCAGCAACCTTGCCCGCACTTCGACTAGCAGCAAAGGCGGCGACGTGACCGAAATCGTGCACCCGCGGGACGGGGGTCCAGCCAGGCTGCGTCCCTGCCCGCCCTGGTGTACGCGGACTCGGCACTTCGCCGATGACGAGGTGGTCTATGCCGACGATGGCTTCCATCACTACGGGCCCGAGATCGCGATACCGGCCTCCGACCGGATGCTGCTCCACGATCCGCAGTCGGTCGTGAAGGTAATCCTCAAGGCATGGACCGAACGCCTCGATGCTGAGCCGGGGCCGGGCCGTATCGAGCTGCAGCTGGCCACCACCGAAGAGAACACTGACATGTACGTCGAGCTCACCCCCGAGGAAGCGCGGGCAGTCGCCTCCGCCCTGCTCGAGACCGCTGACATCGCAGGACCTGCCGGCCAGAGATAGGCGCCAGCGCCGGTGCCCCGCGCGGCACAACACACGCACAGGGGTGTGCCCATGGGTAAAGAGACGCCTATTCGCCTGGTGGCTTGCTGGACTGGTGGTGGGCGCGCACTTTTGCTAGCAGCTCTGCCGCGGTCCACGCCTGTAACCGGTCGTGCCCGCCGAGCTTCGCTGTTGCGCTCCACTGCCGTTCCGGGGGTTGCGGCGGGGCGAACTCATAACGCCCGCCCCAGTGCAGGTTCAGGAAGATAAGCTGCTGGTCAACGGTGCCTTCGAGTTCCAATTGTCATCGCCCTCGCCGCTACCCGGGTTCGCCTAGCACATGTATTTCTAGAATGATTTTCAGGCGCTGCTCTGGCGGCCTGATTGCCTCGCACCAGGCGCCGACGAGGTCGGCGCGGATCTCGGCGTGATCGGGAACGCGCGCTGTTATGGCGTTGACGATCTGCTCGCAGCGTTCCTTGAACTCATCCGGCCCGGTGTCCGGATCCGCTGCCATGCTCGCGCGCACCCGCTCGGCCCGCAGCACGCGGACGACCTCACGGCCGTGCGCCAGCTTCGTCCCCAGCACGCCGTCGACTCGCTCGTAGAAGTCCTGCGACAGGCCCCGGGCGCCATGTTCGGCGTTCGCGATGCTCGTTCGTGAGTAGCCGGTCATGTGCGCGAGTTCCCGCTGCAAGAGCCCGGCCGTTTTGCGGGCTGCCCGCATGGCCAGGCCCAGCTCCTTGAGCAGCGTTTCCTCGTCGGGCAGGTCATCAGGCAGGCTGGCGCGCTGCTGGTCCGGGCTGGTCATTCTCCACCCGTGAGCATCACCCAGACGACCTTTCCGCCCTCCTCGGCGCGGTACCATCCCCAGTCCTTGCTGAGGCCGCCGACGAGCATCAGCCCCCGGCCGCCGTCTTCGTCCGGCAGTGCCTGGTGAGGTACCGGTATCTGGTTGCTGGCGTCCCATACATGAATGACCATGGAAACCCGGTCGGAGGTAACCCAGAGCCGGATCACCGGAACGAGGCAAAGGTCCGCTCTGCGGCTCAGGTGCTGCGACGCCTGCACCGCGTTGGTCGTCAGTTCGCTCGCCAGCAGTTCCGCTGTATCGGCGAGGTCCGCCAGCCCCCATTCCTGCGTGATGGAACGCACATGTCCCCGCGCAACGCCGGGCGCAGTGGGCAGTGCTGACAGCACTAACCGGGTCCACAGCGGCCATGGCGCCGCGGGTGCCGTCATCGCCCTCCCCATGGGGGCCAGCTGGGCGGGAGCGGTATCGGGATGCCAGTAGCCGACTTCCGCGTGGAGGCCTGGGCGATCATAAATGTCAACGGCGCGTGTCACCCTTGGGCCTCCGGCTGGTCGATGAGCGCGAGGTACACGAAGTTCGCTGTCGTGCGTTCCGTGCACACGGCCTCCAGCAAGGCGTGGGCCAGTTCCTCGCCGGCATCCTCGGCCAGCCAGCGGGCTGCCGCGTCGACCACGGCGATCCGCTGCACAGGAGAAATGCGGTGCTCGCGCTCGCTCAGCACGGCGGTCGCGGCCAGCCGCTGGGCCGCCGACGGTGTTTCGGCGACGCGCAGGGCACAGCGGATGGCTTCCGGGTCGCCCGCCGCGGCGGCGCCCGCGTCGAGCGTCCACGCCAGCGCCCGTTCGGTCACCTCAGACGAGCGCAAGGTCGCGAAGACCAGCGCGGTACGGGACCAGTCATCCAGGATGTGGGCGAGCGTGTGCGCTCGCGCGCGGCTCATCCGCAGCAGGATCGCGGGCTCGGCCGCACCAGACGCCGGGTCGGTCACGATGCTGCCGTCGGCTTCGACGACCTGGCCGTCGTCTAGCTCCGCCCGGAACGGACCGGCGGGCGGGTCGGTATGGTTCGCCATGGGTCTTCGCCCTTCGTAGCAAGGGTGAGGATCAAGGCTCGGGCCGGTGTTGGCGCACCGGTCCGAGCCGCCTGCCGGTCAACCTCCTGTCGTTATCTGACCGCACTGCA
>JASHUI010000076.1:0-2609 GCA_030040095.1 Streptosporangiaceae bacterium
GGCCGGGACCGTCAAGCCGGTCCACCGGACCGCCTAGACGGTCCGCTTCCTCGACCGAGTCCGACACGGTGCGGCCTGCCAGCGGCAGGCCGCACTGTGCTGTCTGCTGCATTTTCCGGAACGCCCCGCCCGGCGCCGGTCCGGCCGCGGTAGCTGGCTCAGTCAGCGCCTTCCGGTGCCGGCGTCGGCGCGAGGGCGCCCTGGAGTTCTGGGCCTGCCAGGGTGGCGTGCCGCAGCGCCGGGATGAGCGCGCCGAGCAGCAGCGCCCCGCCGACGCAGGCCAGCCCGCCGCTGACCACCGAGGCGGTCAGCGAGAACGCCTGGGCCACGAGGCCTGCCTCGGTGTTGCCCAGCGCCGGGGCGGTGTTGACCTGTGCCAGGTACAGCCCGCTCAGGCGGCCGCGCAGCCGTTCCGGCGCGTAGATCTGGAGCAGCGCGTTGCGCAGGATCTCCGAGATCATGTCGCCGCCGCCGGCCACCGCGAGAAAGGCCAGCCCGGCCGGCAGGCTGCGGGTCAGGCCGAAGCCCGTGATCGCGCCGCCCCACACCATGCCCGCGGCGATGATCACGATACCGGGCCGCCGGACCCGGCCGGTCCAGCCGCTGCTGGCCGCGCCGGCCAGCGCCCCGACCCCCGGCGCGGACGTCAGCAGCCCGAACGTGGCCGACCCGCCGTGGAAATGCCGGCTGGCCAGGGCCGGGAACAGCGCGGACGGCATCCCGAAGAACATCGCGCTGGTGTCGACCAGCAGCATGCCGCCGAGCACGCCGTCGTGCCGCACGTGCCGCAAGCCCTCGGCCAGGGACCGGAACCCGGGCCGTTGCGCCCGCACGGTGGGCGGCAGAGGCCGGACGAACAGGATGGTGACGGGGAAGATCACGTAACAGAACGCACCGGACGCATAGCAGGTGGGCAGGCCGGGCCCGGCGATCAGCAGGCCGGCCAGGGCGGGGCCGCCCAGGTTGCCGATCTGGCCGCCCATCCCGTTCAGGGCCGCGGCGGCGGCCAGCCGGTTCGGGCCGACCAGGGCGGGCGTGGCGGCGGCCGACGCGGGCGCGCCAAGCCCGGCGAGCGTCCCCATCGCCAGCATGATCGCGTAGATCACCCACACCGCCGGGTGCCGCGAGAGGCTGTTGGCCAGTAACGCGCCCGCCAGCAGCGCCTGTGGCAGCCCGGTGGCGACCAGCATCGTGCGCCGGTCGTGCCGGTCGGCGAGCATCCCGCCGGCCAGCAGGCTGACCAGCATCCCGGTGCCGGCGGCCAGGCTGAGCAGCCCGACCGCGAGCGGCGAGCGGGTGAGCGCGTAAACCTGCCAGTTGGCGGCGGTCGTGGCCACCACGTTGCCGCCCGTCCCGACGAACCGGCCGGCGTAGAGCCAGCGGAAGTCTCGGCTTTCGCGCAAGGGCGTGACATCGATGACGATCTGACCGACGCGCACTGCCGCTCCGACGCCTGACGTCCAGTGGGATCAAGCACACTACCCGGTGATCTCGCCCAGGCCAGGATCGAGGACCCGGGCCGCGCGCCGGGCCGGGGCCGTCAGTCGAGGAAAAGGGGCGTTTCCAGCGCGGTCAGGCATGCGGTGATCAAGTGCTGGTCGTGATCGCAGCGCAGGGCGAAGTTGCCGAGCCCGGCGGTGACGCCGCCCACGGCCAGCTCGGGGACCCGGAACAGGGCCCGGGCGGCCGGGGAGATCTGCAGGCGCAGCGCGAAACCCAGGCCGGCCCGCGCGGCGGCACGGTAACGCTGGGCCCGCTCGTCGTCGCCAAGCCGGGCGGCGAGCCCGAAGGCCCTGATCACCGCCTCGGTGTAGGTGGCGGTCGAGAAGCCAGGCCGCCCGCCGGGCCGCGCGAAGGCGCCCGCGATGTCCGGCGGCACGGTATCGGCGGTCAGCTGCCGGCGCAGCAGCCAGTCGGTCAGCTCGAACACGAACGCCGGATACCGTGCCGCGTCGGCCCGGTTCTCGGCGACCTCGGTGAACAGACGCCAGGCATCCACCTGCCACGGGACGAACGCGGAGGTCGGGGCGCGCCGGAAATAGGACCGGTACCAGGCGAACCCCCGGTCGAGCGCCCGCAGGGACGCCGCATCTGCCCGCGCCGCCTCGTGGGCGAGCGCGAGGATGGCCTCGCCGGGGAAGAAGCTCTGCTTTCGCCCGTCGGCGGCCGCCGACAGGCTGTCGGACCGGCAGCGGAACGACCCGTCGGGATCTTGCTGGCCCAGCATCCAGGCCCGCAGGCTCTGCCGCGCCGCCTCGTGCTCGTCGCGGAGCGGGCCGTACTGCATGGCCAGCAGCGTGAGAGCCGCCGTGCCGAGGTCGCCCCGCAGCCCGGGGGACGCCGGGTCGCGGATGAAGCAGCCGCCGGACGCCGACGGCGCGCGCAGGCCGAGCAGGAAGCCCAGGGCGTTCGCGGCGCTGCGCCGCAGCGCCGCCGCATGACCCGGGTCAGGCTCGCGGGCGGCGGACCGGGCGATCGCGTACGCGGTGCCCGCCTGCCGCACCAGGTTGGAGCACTCATCGAGCACCCGGTTGGTCAGCGGATGGTACCGGTACAGGTAGCTGCCGCGCGCGGCCTGCCCGGCCAGCAGCCGTTCCTGGGCTGAGCGC
>JASHUI010000724.1:0-2757 GCA_030040095.1 Streptosporangiaceae bacterium
GGCATCGGCGGCGTTACCGGCGACCCCAGCCACCGGGCAGCCGCGGCCGGTCCGACCGCCGCCAGCGCCGCGGCGAACCGGGCCCAGGCGCCGATGGCCTCGTCGGGGCGCCCGGCGGCGCGGCCGAGGACCTCGAGCACCGACGGGCCGAAGCCCGCGGGATCGAGTTCCGCCATGACATCGGAGGTCTCGCGCACGAACCCCATGCTGGTCTCCTCGCTCATGACCGCTCGAAGATCGCGGCGATGCCCTGCCCGCCGCCGATGCACATCGTGACCAGCGCGTACCGGCCGCCGGTCCGGCGCAGCTCGTACAGCGCCTTGACCGTGAGGATCGCGCCGGTGGCCCCGATCGGGTGCCCGAGCGACAGGCCGCTGCCGTTCGGGTTGGTCCGGTCGGCGGGCAGCCCGAGCTCGCGGACCACCGCCAGCGCCTGGGCCGCGAAGGCCTCGTTGACCTCGAACAGGTCGATGTCGTCGACCTTCAGTCCGGCGCGGTCGAGCGCCCGCCGCACCGCGGGCACCGGGCCCATGCCCATGATCCGCGGCTCGACGCCGGCGTGAGCGTAGCTGACGAGCCGGCCGAGCGGGCGTTGCCCGTGACGGTCCGCGAACTCGCCGTCGGCCAGCACGACCGCGGCCGCCGCGTCGTTGATCCCCGACGCGTTCCCCGCGGTGACCGTGCCGTCCGGGGCGAACGCCGGCCGCAGCCGGGCCAGGTCGTCCACGCTCACGCCCGGCCGGATGTGCTCGTCGGCGTCGACGGTCACCTGGCCCTTCTTCCCCGGCACCCGAACCGGGGTGATCTGCTCGGCGAAGTACCCGGCCGCGGCCGCGGCCGCCGCGCGGCGGTGGCTCTCCGCGGCCAGCTCGTCCTGGTCGGCCCGGGACACGCCGTACTCGTCCGCCACGTTCTCGGCGGTCACCCCCATGTGGCAGGCGTCGAACGGGTCGGTGAGCGCTCCCACCATGGCGTCGACGACCGCGCCGTCCTGCATCCGCTGCCCCCACCGCATGCCCGGCAGCCAGTACTGCCCCCGGCTCATCGACTCGGCCCCGCCGGCCACCGCGACGTCACAGTCGCCGAGCCGGATCGCCTGGGCCGCGGACACGATCGCCTGCAGCCCGCTGCCGCACAGCCGGTTGAGCGTGAACGCCGGCGTCTCGACCGGAAGGCCGCCGTCGATCGCGGCCACCCGGGCCAGGTACATGTCCCGGACCTCGGTGTGGATCACGTTGCCGAACACCGCGTGCCCGACCGCTGACGGCTCGATGCCCGCCCGGCTGACCGCCTCGCGCACCACGGTCGCGGCGAGGTCGCAGGGCGGGACCGCGGCGAGGCCGCCCCCGTACTTGCCGATCGCGGTCCGCGTGGCCGACAGGACAAGGACGTCCCGGTGGTCCGTCATGGCTCCTCGCCCTCACATGTCCAGGCCGCCGTTGACGGCCCAGATCTGCCCGGTGATGTAGGCGGACTCGTCGGCCGCCAGGAAGCAGACCACCCGCGCGATCTCCTCCGGCCTGCCCAGCCGGCCCACCGGGATCTGGCCCCTGAGCCGGTCCATCACCTTGTCGGGGATGGTGGCGAGCATCTCGGTGGCGATGTAGCCGGGCGTGACCGCGTTGACGGTGAGCCCGACCCCGTCGCCGACCGGCCGCTGCGCCCTGGCCAGCTGGAAGACCGCCTCCCTGGCCAGGGACTTGGTCAGGCCGAACAAGCCGGACTTGGAGGCCGCGTAGTTGACCTGGCCGATGTTCCCCGTCTCCCCGATGACCGAGGACACGTTGATGATCCGGCCGGTGCCGCGCTCGATCATGTGCTCGAGCGCCGCCTGGGCCATGAAGAACGCCCCGGACAGGTTGACCGCGATCACCCGCTGCCAGTCGTCGTCGGTCATCTTGGCCACGGTCCGGTCGATGGTGATCCCGGCGTTGTTCACCAGGACGTCCAGCCGGCCGTGCTGGCCGATCACCTCGCGCAGCACGCGCCGGCAGTCGCCGGGCTCGCCGATGTTGCCCTCGTGCAAGGAGATCCGCCCGGGGTACTCGGCGGACATGCTGGCCATGAACTTCTCCGCGGCCTCCCGGCCGCGCCAGTATCCGGCCGCGATGTCGGCGCCCGCGTCGGCCAGCTGGTGGCAGATGGCGGCGCCGATGCCGCGGGTGCCGCCGGTGACCAGCGCCACCCGGCCCTGCACCGTTCCCATTCCAGATCGCTGCCGCCCCGGCTGCGCCTGCGTCGAAGTGGTCATCGCTCGAGTCCCGTCTCTCGCGCGCCAGAACCATCCGGCGCGGGCCCGTGGTAGCTGCGGCGGCGTTGCCGGGCTTGACGGTAGGCGGGGAGCAGGCCGCGGTGAACCGTCCGATGGTCCCGGCCGGCGGTGACCAAAGACCCCGCCGCGCCGTCGCCGGGCCGCCCGGACCCGGGCGGGCCGGGATCGAGGACCAAGGTCCCCGGTGGCCGTGACTCTGATCCCTGGCCGGCTCCCGCCGCCCTGGAGACGATCAGCCGGACGGGCGTTACGCCGTCGGCTCACCCTGGCATTTGGATAAAGGAGCTTGAAATGGCCACTCCAGCCCTGGCGGCAGGCCCGTTGGCGATTGACCTGAATCAGCCCGGGTCCTACCTGCATTGGTCGATCTTCAACATCTCTGTGGCGAACCTGGCGCTGATCGCCGTCATGGTGGTGATCTTCGGCGGCGCGCTGCTGCTGCCGTTCCCCAGGGACAAGACCTACCCGGCCGAGCAGGCGCCCGC
>JASHUI010000725.1:0-6924 GCA_030040095.1 Streptosporangiaceae bacterium
TTGCCCTTGGCGTCCGGCGCCTCGTCCTGGGTGTAGCCGTCCAGCAGGAACGCCAGCAGGCACCGGTCCACGCCCGCGGCGGGCTCGATCACGTAAGGGACGAACCGCTCGCCGGACTCCGGGTCCAGGTACGACATGTCCTGGCCGGAGGCCCGGCTGTGCGTGCTGAGGTCGAAGTCGGTGCGGTTGGCGATGCCCTCGAGCTCGCCCCATTCACTGCCGGGGAAGCCGAACCGGTACTCGATGTCGACCGTCCGCTTGGAGTAGTGCGAGAGCTTCTCCTGCGGGTGCTCGTAAAGCCGCACGTTGTCCGGGCTGAGGCCGAGCCCGGTGTACCAGGCCATCCGGGTCTCGATCCACTGCTCGTGCCACTGCTCGTCGGTTCCCGGCCTGACGAAGAACTCCATCTCCATCTGCTCGAACTCGCGGGTGCGGAAGATGAAGTTGCCCGGCGTGATCTCGTTCCGGAACGACTTGCCGACCTGGCCGATGCCGAACGGAATCTTCTTGCGCGAGGTCTGCAGCACGTTGCGGTAGTTGATGAAGATGCCCTGGGCCGTCTCGGGGCGGAGGTAGGCCAGCCCGGAGTCCTCACCCCCCTCCGCATCGCTCTCCACGGCGCCCAGGTGGGTGCGGAGCAGGCCGTTGAACATGCGCGGCTCGGTGAACGCCCCCTTGGTGCCGCAGTGCGGGCAGGCGATCTGGGCCAGGCCGTCCTCGGGCGGGTGACCGTGCTTGTCCTCGTAGGCCTCGATGAGCTGGTCGGCGCGGAACCGGTGGTGGCACGACAGGCACTCGGTCAGCGGGTCGACGAACTCGGTCAGGTGACCGCTGGCCTGCCACACCTCGGGCGCGAGGATCACCGAGGAGTCCAGCCCGACGACGTCGTCGCGCTCCTGCACCACCGAACGCCACCATTGGCGCTTGATGTTGTTCTTCATCTCGACGCCGAGGGGGCCGTAGTCCCAGGACGCCCGGAGCCCGCCGTAGATCTCGCTCGACGGGTAAACGATCCCGCGCCGCTTGGCCAGGCTGACGATCTCGTCCAGGCGATCACTGCGTCGTGCCATCAAGTTTCTCCATCCGGCTGGCGGTCGGCGGCTTGCGGTAGAAGCGCGTGCTGCCGACGGCCTTCGTCGGCTCGCGGTCTCGCGGCTTCGCGGTTCGCAAACGGGGTGCGGATGCCCCGTCGGTCATTGCGCCGCTGCGACAAGCTTAGCCGGACCCGCCGCCTGCGCGGTCAGGCTACCGGCCAGCGTGACCTGCGACGGGGCGGGCGCCGCCGGGCAGGCCGTATATCGTGGCCAGGGAGCAGAACGCAGCGTCAGCCAGGCCGGTCAGCCCGTCCCGGCCCGGCCGAGGGGGTCAGGCAACGCCGTGAGCAGGAACCAGCCCGGATCAACCCGGCGGCCAGCCAGGCCGCGACCGGACTCGCCCGTCCCGGCCGCGCCGTCGGTCAGGCGGTCGGTGGAGCACCGCAGCGCCGTGCCGCTGCTCTACCTGCGGCACCTGCCTCGCTGGGTCCCGCCAATGGTGCTCGCCGCCCTCATGGTGATCGGGCTGGCGGTGCGCGGTGCGGCGGGCGCGGCGGCGCTGTGCGTGGTGGCGGTGTTCCTGGCCTGGCTGGCGTACCTGTCCTGGCCGCGCCTGGCCGGAACCGGGCGGCTCGGCCGGGTGGCCGCGATCGCCGTCCTGCTCGCCGTGGCCGGGTTCCAGGCCACCCGCTGACCCGGGGCCGTGGGACCGGGACCGCGGGCCGGGCCGGTCAGTCGTTGGTGATCCGGGTCCCGATGTCCTCGCCGAGGCAGATCGCGCTCATCGCGCCCACCGCGGCGACGTCGAAGACGTGCATGACCAGCCCCTGCTCGTTGGCCAGCACGAACGCGCTCTCGTCCATGACCTTCACCCCCGCGTCCAGCGCCTCCCGGTAGGTGAGGGTGGTGAACCGCTTGGCGTCCGGGTCGACGTTGGGGTCGGAGTCGTACACCCCGTCCACCCCGCGCTTGGCGACCAGCAGCGCGTCGGCCTCGAGTTCCAGTGCCCGCTGCACGGCGGGGTAGTCGGTCGTGACGTACGGCTGGCCGATGCCGCCGGCCAGCAGCACGATCAGGCCGTGGCGCAGGTGCCGGTCCGCGCGCAGCCTGATGAACGGCTCGGCCACGGTCTGCATCGGGATCGCCGTCATCACCCGCACGTCCGACTCGCTGCGCGCGGTCAGCACGCCGCGCAGCATCAGCGCGTTCATGACCGTGCCCAGCATCCCGATGTTGTCCGCCTCGGCCCGGCCGATGCCCCAGCCCTGGGCCATCCGGCCGCGGAAGTAGTTGCCGCCGCCGATGACCACGGCCAGCTCGACGCCGAGCTCGTGCACGGACAGCAGCTCGCCCGCCAGCTGCCCCAGGCTCGCGGGATCCACGCCCCAGCCGTTCGGCCCGGCCAGAGCCTCACCGCTGATCTTGACCACGACCCGCGAGTAGCGACGCACGTCGGCCACGATTGCCCCCTAACCAGATGTAGCCGATCTCATGATCTCAAAGCCCCTTTTCCTGAACGCCCCGGCCCGGGGTGAGCCGGGTCCTCTCGGGCCGTCAGGCACCGGCGACGGGGTTCGGCTCGGCACCGCCGTACCGCCGTTCCCTGCTGGCGTAGATCTCACAGGCCTGCCACAGGTGCCGCCGGTCGAAGTCCGGAAACAGCGTGTCCAGGAAGACCATCTCCGCATAGGCAGACTGCCAGATCAGGAAGTTGGACGTCCGCTGCTCGCCCGAAGAGCGGACGAACAGGTCGACGTCGGGGATGTCCGGCTCGTCAAGGTAACGGGCGAAGACCTTCTCGTTGATCTTGTCCGGGCGCAGCTTGCCCGCTGCCACGTCGGCCGCGAGCGCCGCCGCGGCGTCGGCGATCTCCGCGCGGCCGCCGTAGTTGACGCAGAACTGCAGGGTCAGCACGGAGTTGTCCGCGGTCAGCCGCTCCGCGTACTCCAGCTCTGCGATGACGCTGCTCCACAGCCGCCGACGCCGGCCGGCCCAGCGCACCCGCACGCCCATCTCGTTGAACTCGTCCCGGCGGCGATGGATGACATCCCGGTTGAACCCCATCAGGAACCGGACCTCGTCCGGCGACCGGCGCCAGTTCTCGGTGGAGAACGCGTAGGCCGACAGGTACGGGATGCCGAGCTCGATCGCGCCCATGATCACGTCGAACAGCGCCGCCTCGCCGCGCTTGTGCCCCTCGGTCCGCGGCAGCCCCCGCTGTTTCGCCCAGCGGCCGTTGCCGTCCATGACCAGGGCCACGTGCCGCGGGATGAACTCGGCGGGCAGGCGGGGCGGCCGGAGGCCGTCGCGGTGCGGCTCCGGAGGGCGAATCGGACGAGTCATGCCATACTTTCCGCTCGCCGGGAAACCGCCGGCGAGCTCACGCGTGCTCCACATGGCGCAGCGAGCGGATCGAGTGCTCGAGGTGCCACTGCAGGTAGGCGGCGACCAAGCCGCTGCACTCGGTCTGATGCCTCCGCTCGCTGGCGTCGGCGTAGCCCCAGTCACCCCGCATCAGCGCGTTCATCAGCACGATTGTCGGCGCGGCCGGGGTGGCAGCCCCCGGCGCCCGGCAGGACCGGCAGACCAGCCCGCCGGTCCCGATCGCGAACGCGAACGCGCGCAGCGCGGCGGACGGGTCCGCGCCGTCGTCGGCGCCGACCCTGGTCCCGCACACGGCGCACTCGTCGAGCGCGGGAGCGTAGCCGGCCACGGCGAGCGACCTTAGCAGGTACGCGTCGAGGATCAGGCGGGGGTCGTGCGCCCCCTCGCCGAGCGCCCGGAGCCCGCCGACCAGCAGAAGGAACTGGCGCATGGCCGGCTCCTTCTCCACCGGGGTGAACTTCTCGGCCGTCTCCAGCATCGCGGTCCCCGTGGTGTAGCGCGGGTAGTCCGACGAGAGCGGCTTTCCGTACGGCCTTACCGTGTCGGCCTGCGTGATCACGTCCAGCGACCGTCCCGTGTACAGCAGCAGATCGACGTGGGTGAACGGCTCCAGTCGCGCGCCGAACCGGGACTTGGTCCGCCGCACCCCCTTGGCCACGGCCCGGACCCGGCCGACCCGCCTGGTGAGCAGGGTGACGATGCGGTCCGCCTCGCCCAGTTTCTGGGTGCGGAGCACGATGCCGTCGTCACGGTAGACGCTCACCCGATCATTCTCGCCCATGCTCAGGGGCAGGAGGGCCTGCCCCGCCGGGCCGTCAGGTGCCGCTGTGACGCAGACGCTCAGGCCGAGGCGCCCTCCTCGGTCATCGAGATGACCCCCCGCGCCTGGGCCTGGGTCATGCCGAGCCGGGCGGCGATCTGCTGTGCGGCGTGCCGCTCCTCGTCGGACAGCGTCCCGTCGGCCAGCCCGATCCGCACCGCCTCGGCCAGGAACCACTCCCTGGCCGGGACCTCGAGCTGGATGGCCAGCCGGTTCAGCGCGCCCGCCAGGTCCTGGCCGGGCTCATCGGGCGTGGCCGGCTCGGCCAGGTCAGCGTCGAGAGCCGCGTCGTCGTAATCGCCAAGCCCGGCCCCCTTGATCCCGTCAATCGCGCGCCGCCTGGAGGGCGCGCTGCCCGCCCCGCCGGCCCGGAGCATGACGATGGCCGCGGCCCGCATCCCGGCCGGGATCGCCGCCTGCATCTGGGCCGTCGTCGGCAGGTTCAGCACCTGCATCCGGTAGCGGGTGCCGCATTCGGCGCATTGCACGTGCTCGCCGACGTGGGCCAGCGGGATGACCGGGATGAAGAACAGCGTGAACCAACGCCGCCCGGCCCGGTGCCGGTACGGGCGATCGCCACCACAGCGCTGGCAGTGAAAGGTTCCCTCGCCGACCGTGCGGTAGAACACCCGGAGCCCAAAGATGATCAGCAAGCTCGCTCCCCTCCAGTCCGCCTTCACGGGCCGTCTTCCAATGGTCGCCTCACGCCAGCACCTGCGATCATCACACGCCCGGCCTGCACAGACACAGGAGTCAGGCATATTCCCCCCAATCTGAACGGGGGCCAGGGATCAGTCGTAGAAGCCGAGACGGCGCAGCTGCTTGGGGTCCCGCTGCCAGTCCTTCGCGATCTTGATGCGCAGATCGAGGTACACCCGGGTGCCCAGGAGCGCCTCGATCTGGTGCCGGGCGCGGGACCCGACCTCCCTGAGCCTGGCGCCCCTCGCGCCGATGACGATGGCCTTCTGGCTGGGGCGCTCCACGTACATCACCGCGTGCACGTCGATGAGGTCGTCGCGGCCTTCCCGCGGCCCCATCTCCTCCACCACGACGGCGATCGAGTGCGGCAGCTCGTCCCGTACCCCCTCCAGGATCGCCTCCCGGATCAGCTCGGCGACCAGTTGCTGCTCGGGCTCGTCGGTCTCCTCGCCCTCGGGGTAGAGCGGCACGCCCTCCGGCAGGTGCGAGACCAGCACGTCGGCCAGCACGTCCAGCTGGAACCCGGAGACCGCGGAGACCGGCACCACGTCCGCCCAGTCGCCGAGCTGCCCGACGGCGGCCAGCTGGGCCGCGATCTGCTGCCTGGTGGCCTGGTCGGCCTTGGTGACCACCGCCACCACCGGGGTGCTGCGCAGCCCGGCCAGCTCGGCCGCCAGGTACTTGTCGCCTGGCCCGATCCGTTCCGCGGCCGGCAGGCAGAACCCGATCACGTCCACCTCGGTCAGCGTCGAGCGCACCAGGCTGTCCAGGCGCTCCCCGAGCAGGGTCCGCGGCCGGTGCAGCCCCGGCGTGTCCACGATGACCAGCTGCGCGTCGGGCCGGTGCACGATCCCCCGGACCGCCCGGCGGGTGGTCTGCGGCCGGCTGCTGGTAATCGCCACCTTGGTTCCGACCAGCGCGTTCATCAGGGTGGACTTGCCCACGTTGGGCCGCCCGGCAAAGCAGGCGAAGCCCGACCGGAACCCGGGCGGCAGCAACTGTGCCGGCGGGGACGGGTCCGGCAGCCCGGCTGGCGACGGCGTCTGCGGGGATCCCACATCGTGATTCTGCCCTACCGGCGCGCTCGCCTGGTCCGGCGCCGGGGACGGCCGGGAACGGCCAGCGCGGCCAGCGCCAGCCCGACCAGGATCAGGCCCGCCCCAGACGCCCAGGTCAGGTGCTCCCCGAGTACCACCAGGCCGAGCAGCGCGGCCACCAGCGGCTCGGCCAGGCCGAGGGTCACGGCCACCGGCACAGGCACCGTGCGCAGCCCGCGACCGTACAGCAGGTAGCCCAGCACGGTCGTGACCAGGCCCAGGTAGGCCGTGACGGCCAGTCCCCTGGGCGACAGCAGCCAGCCGGCGGAGGTGGCCGCCAGTACCGGCGCCAGGAGCACCGCGCCGCCGCCGAACAGGGCGCCCATCACGGCCTGCTCCCCCGTCCCGCTGGTGATCACGCGGGCCGCGGCGACGGCGTACGAGGCGTAGCACAGCCCGGCGGCCAGAGCGAGTCCCACCCCGCCCAGGCTGACTCCGGCCGCCCGCCCGCCGGTCACCAGGACCGTGCAGCCGCTGACCGCGGCGGCGGTGGCCAGCATCCACCGGCGGCTCAGCGCCCCGCCGCCGGTCAGCCTGCTGATCAGGCCGGTGAGCACGGGGGCGCTGCCGATCGCCACCACGGTGCCGATCGCCACGCCGGTCAGCCGCACCGCGGAGAAGAAGCACAGCTGGTAGGCGCTGACGCTGACAATGGCCAGCGCGAGGCCGACCCGGGTGGCCCGGCCGGAGCGCAGCATGTCCCGCAGCTCGCCGCGCGACCGGCGCCGGCCGACCGCCATGCTCAGCAGGACCGTCCCGCCGAGCACGATCCGGGCCGCGCCCACCGATACCGAGCTGGCCCCGGCTGGCGCGAAATGGGCCGCGGTACCGGTGCTCCCCCACGCCGCGGCGCCGAGCAGGACCGCGACCGCCCCGCTCGCCGGGGCCC
>JASHUI010000726.1:0-5672 GCA_030040095.1 Streptosporangiaceae bacterium
CTCCCGAAGCCGGCGGAGCAGGAACTCCCCGACGGTCATCGTCAGACTCTCAGTGCCCCGTGCTGTTTGCTGAGTTCTGTCGCTCGCGCGCTCAGCCAGCGATGTCATGTTGTCTCCCCCCGATACCAGGTGGCTCCTTCGGGAACACCTGGCGTGCTAGATCGCTGTCCCGGCGCTGCCCGCTCAGCCGCAGGTCCGCGGTCAGCGGCAGCCACTTCCCCGAATTCCCAGGCTCTCACGGGCGCAAACCGCCGCGGGGTCGGCGTCGGGATCGGGCCGGTAGTGCCGGATCGTGGCGGTCACCTCAGGACAAAGCGGTCGCCCGCGGCGGATCCGTGATGGTCCAGGTCTTTGCCCCCGCCGGCCCGGCCACGGGCGATCGCATTAGTGTGGACGGCGCCATCGCTGTCGCTGTTTCAACCTGGTCGGCCCTTTCACACTAATGGCGGGGCGAAGGGCGGCCGGGCGAAGGGCGGCCGGACGGGGCGAGGCGGCATGGCGTGCCGGCGACTGCGGCGCTAGTGCCGGATGATCACGCTGACGATGAGCAGCGCCGCGAGGATGAAGCCTATGGCGATGAGCCCGCTGCGCAGCCGGGTCTTCCTGTAGCCCGCGATCCGGCCGTGCGTGGTCTTGATGTCGCCGTGAGCGATGTGAGCGCGATTGGCGTGCCAGCCCAGAAGGCAGCCAACAACAAGCACTAGTACAGCTATTCCGAGAGCTGCTGACCCCATTGACCGTGCCCCTCCCCGGCCGCCCGCCTCCCTGATGATGCCCCAATGCAGATAGCTGTACCAGCAGAAACGCCGTTCCGGCCGCAAGGGCTGTCACGGGGACCCTTGCGCCGAAAGGTTAGCGCGGGGGCGGGCCAGGCCACGACGAGCGGGCTGGCAGGATTGATGCGGTCGCGGAACCGACCAGCTACCCGCAACCCCCTAGGGAGAGAGCGCATGAACGAGGCGCTGATCGCAGAGACCATCACCATCACCGGGCATGACGGCGACGAGATCGAGGCGTACCTCGCCCGGCCGATTGGGCGGGACTCGTTCGGCGGCGTCGTGGTGATCCATCACATGCCGGGCTATGACGGCGGGACAAAGGAGATAACCAGAAGGTTCGCCGCCCGCGGCTACGCGGCGCTGATGCCGAACCTCTATCACCGCGACGCGCCGGGAGCCGACCCGGACGACGCGGCCGCCGCCGCGCGGGCCAAGGGCGGTGTGCCGGATGACCGCCTCGTCGGCGACGTCGCCGGGGCCGCTTCTCACCTGCGGGCCTTGGATGGCAGCAACGGGAAGGTGGGCGTCATCGGGTACTGCTCGGGCGGGCGGCAGTCGTTCCTCGCCGCGTGCAGCATGCAGCTCGAGGCGGCCGTCGACTGCTACGGCGCCTTCGTGGTCGGGAACCCGCCGGAAGGCATGCCGCTGAAGGTCGGCCCGATCGCGCACCTCGCCCCCAGCCTGTCCTGCCCGCTGCTCGGCCTGTTCGGTGCCGAGGACCAGTATCCGTCCCCGGAGCAGGTCGATGAGCTGGACAAGGTTCTGACCGAGGCCGGCAAGGAACACGAGTTCCACAGCTACGAGAACGCCGGGCACGCGTTCTTCGCGGTGGACCGGCCCGCCTACCGGGTGGAGGCGGCCAAGGACGGCTGGCAGAAGATCTGGGACTTCTACGGCCGTTACCTGGCCGGCTGAGGAGGCTTACGTGTGCACGTACCTGACCGAGAAGATCACCGTGGCGGGCAGCGGCAAGGGCGCGCAGGGCTGGTTCACGCTCACCGACGCGACCGTGTACCTCGACCACCCGCAGCACGCCCCGGCCGAGCACACGCTGAACATCGATTTCCTCAACCCGGCGAACGGGCCATCCGCCCGGGTCGCGGTCGAGCTGACCGCCGAGTCGGCCCGGGCCCTGGCCCGGGCCATCGAGGCCACGCTGGAGTCGGCGCCGCCTGGCCTGATCTGAGCCGGGCGAGCGTGCACGACGCCTGATCCCGGCAAGCCCGCACGAGCGGCCCTGAATTGTCGGCAGCCCGTGCCAGGATCGGTCCAAGCAGGCGGCTGGAGGCGGTGGCCATGAGATTCAGGGTCGGGCGCGAGGTGCTGGGCGAGGCGGTGGCCTGGGTGGCGCGCGCGTTGTCGTCGCGCCCGGTGGTGCCGGTGCTGACCGGCCTCATGCTGGAGGCGGAGGACGACGGGCTGACGCTGTCCTGCTTCGACTACGAGATCTCCGCCCGGGTGCGGATTGAGGCGGACGTGAAGGAGCCGGGGACCGCCCTGGTCCCCGGCCGCCTGCTCGCGGACATCACCCGCAGCCTTCCCGCCCTGGACGTCGAGGTCGTGAGCGAGGCCGACCTGGTCAGCCTGACCTGCGGAAGCGCCGAGTTCGGGCTGGTCTCGCTGCCCGTGGAGGAGTACCCGGTGCTGCCGGAACTGCCGCCGGCCGCGGGCGTCGTGGACGGGCGCGTCCTGGCCGTGGCGGCCGCGCAGGTCGTCCCGGCGGCCAGCCGGGACGACACGCTGCCCATGCTGACCGCGGTCTGCCTGGACATCGACGGCGAGACAATGACCCTGGCCGCCACGGACCGGTACCGGATGGCGGTCAAGGACGTGCGCTGGGACCCGGCGGTTCCGAGAATCAGGGCGGCCGCCATGGTTCCGGCCAGGACGCTGGCCGATGTGGGGCGGACCATGGCGGCCGGGGGGGCGGTCACGGTGGCGTTCGGCACCGGCGACCCGGAGACCGGGGCGTCTGCCGTCGCGGCGTCGCCGAGAGACCCGCGGCCAGCCGACGGGGTGATCAGCTTCGAGGGCGGCGACCGCAGGCTGACCGCCCGGCTGATCGGCGGCGAGTTCATCAAGTACCGGTCCAGGTTCCCGGCCGAGTTCGGCTCTCGCGCGATGCTGCCCGCCGGCCCGTTCACCGAGGCGGTGCGGAGGGTGTCGCTGGTCGCGGAGCGGGCCACCCCGGTGCGGCTGGCGTTCGACTCGGGGAAGGTCGTGATCGAGGCCCAGACCGACGGGCGGGCCAGGGCGACGGAGACCGTGCCCGCCGCGTTCGAGGGAGACGAGCGGATCATCTCGTTCAGCCCGCACTACCTGCTGGACGGCCTGGCCACCGCCGCGGCCGGGGCGACCGACCCGCCGTCCGCGGCGCGCGAGGACGAGGCCACGGCGCAGGCCGACCCAGGGCAGATCAGGCTCGAGTTCAGCAGCCCGGCCAAGCCCGCGCTGATCACCTGGGCCGGGGACGAGGGGCTGGACCCGGCGCGCCCGGCGCCCGCGTTCCGCTACCTGGTCGTCCCGCTCAGGGTGCCGGCCCGCGGCTGATCACAGGCGAATGCGGTCAGGGATCACGGGTGAGCTGCGAAGGGCGAGGCGACAGGCGTCCGAGCCTAGAAGCGCCTGCCGGCCCGGCCGCGCCCGCAGCCGCGGTACACCCCGCCCCGGCCCAACCCGAACAGCCGCCGCAGCAGCCCGCGGATCGCGGCGAAGATCGCCAGGAAGACCGCCAGCTTGCCCGGCCACGGGAACATCCGCAGGTTCAGGTCGAACAGCACCAGCCAGGCGCCGATCGCGGCGATGATCAACGGGAACACGCCATACCTGGCCCGGCGGCCGGAGCCCCAATGGCCGTCCTGCCCGGCGCGGTCCCGGCCGTAGCCGCCCGCGCCCGCCACCGGCAGCGGCGCCGAAGGCGCGGTGGCGTGCGGAAGGTCGCTGGTGATCAGGTTCAGATCGCGCTGTGTGGTCGCCTTGAACGCCGCGTCGACGCGCTGGTTGAACTCTTCCAGGGTCAGCCTGCCCTGGGCGTAGTGCTCGCGGAGTTCCGCCGCCGCGGCCTCGCGCTCGGCATCCCCGATGCGAAGGTCTGGTCCTGTCGCCATGTGAGCCTCCGTCTGCGTTAGCAAGACGATATATCTCGACGCGGCGGACAGCAAGTTTGTGCCGGGCACTCGCGGCCGGTCAGTTGAGGAAATAGCTGGCGCCGCCGCTTTCCGGGTTGGTGACCTCCGCCGCGACCGACATGGTCCCGCCCCTGGCGAAGACCAGAGTGAGCATGATCTGGGTGCCGCCCTTCATCGGGCCGGCGTCGGTGATCAGCAGGTGGAAGCCGTCGGGGGACAGGCGCAGCAGGGAATCGCCGGGGATGTCGATGTCCGGCACCGTCTTCATTACGGTGCTGCCGGCCCGGACCGGCTCGCGGAAGGTCACCCGGCCGCCCACGCTGGTCCGCGCCGACATCAGCCGGTCGGCTGGGCCGTTGTTCCGGATCACCAGGTAGGCCGCGGTCGTGCTGCCAGAACTCGGCACCTCCACGTAAGCCGTCCCGAGCTGTATGGTCGCCGCGGCCGCCGCCTTCTGGGCGCAGCCGGCCAGGGCCGCGCCGCCGAGGACCAGCACGCACGCGGCCGCGACCGCCCTGACCGCGGCCCACGGCCGCCGGGCCGGCGGCCGTCGGCCAAAGACGGCCGGCCGAGCCTCCTCGTCCCGCATGATCCCCTGTCCTCGCGTCTGTTCCGGCGCTGCCATGGTATGCCCGCCGGGCCGCGGCCGGCCGGCCGGGATCCGCCGCGGTGCCGGGGGATGAGGGGGCGGTCAGCCCCGGTCCACGGCGGTGCCGAGCAGGCCGAGCACCGGGGAGCCCAGGTCGAACATGGCCGCGTGGAACCGCCGCAGCGAGAAGTTCGCGCCCCACTCCTTCCGAGCCCGCTCGCGCAGGCTCATGATCTCCAGCTTGCCCCAGGTGTAGCGGCCGTAGGCCGGGTCGAAGGTGGCCCGGCGGGCCTCGGCCAGCGCGGCCGGGCCGACCAGGTGGGTATCCGCCTCGAACCGGCGCGCGCCCTCGGCCACCGTCATCCCGGCCGCGTGCACGCCGATCGCGCAGGCCAGCCGGGTGACCCGGACCAGCGCGGCGAGCCAGATGCCGACCGCGAACCTGGGATCGTCGGCGCAGAACCCCTCCTCGACGCACAGTTCCTCGGCGTAGTGCGCCCAGCCCTCGATGAACGCCAGCGAGTGGAGCGTGCGGCGCACCTGAGTGGGGGCGCGGCGGATGGCCCGGCCGTGCGAGAAGTGCCCGGGCGCGACCTCGTGCACGGTGATGCCGGGCATGGTGGTCTCGCTGAACAGCTGGAGCCATTCCTCGGCCTTGTCCTGCGGCCACGACTCGTCTGGCGGCGTGATGTGGTACCAGGACGGCCCCTCCGGCTCGCCCGGCGCCGCCGGCGACAACATCGCGACCGCCCAGCGCCGCGACGGCGGCGCCAGGCCCACCCGGCACTCGCCGTCCTGGTACGGCACCAGGTCCCGGTCCCTGGTGAACGTGATCGCCAGGTCGGTCCACTGCCGCGCTGCCTCGATCACCCCGTCGGCTTCCGGGTGATCGCGGACCAGTTCCCTGGCCACCTCGAGCGGCGGCCGGTCCGGATCGATCTTGGCACAGCTCTCGCCGAGCAGCGCGACGAGCCGGTCCCGCTCGGCGTCGGCCCGCTCGGCGAGCCGCCCCAGGTCGACCGGCATGGCCTCCTCGCTGCCCATGATCTTGGCCAGGACGGCCGCGCCGAGCGCGGCGTCGGGATCACCTTCGGCGGCGGCCCGCTCGATGTGCGCCACCAGCCGGGCATGTGCCGCGAGCGCGGCCCGGCGGGCCGGGTCGTCGGCGTCCGCCGG
>JASHUI010000727.1:0-7890 GCA_030040095.1 Streptosporangiaceae bacterium
GCTGTACATCGCCGGGGCCGGAGTGGCGCGCGGGTACCTGGGCCGGCCGGACCTGACCGCCGAGCGGTTCGTCGCGTGCCCGTTCGCCGCCGCGGGCGACCGCATGTACCGCACCGGCGACCTGGTGCGATGGCGGCGCGACGGGCAGGTCGACTTCGTCGGCCGCGCCGACAGCCAGGTGAAGCTGCGCGGGTTCCGGATCGAGCTCGACGAGGTGTCCGACGCCGTCGCGGCATTCGATGACGTCGCCCAGGTCGTCTCGGTCGTGCGGGGCGCCGGTGCTGCAGAGGGCCGACTCGTCTGCTACGTCGTGCCGGCGGCCGGCCGGACCGTCGACCCGGACGCGGTGCGGGCGCGGCTGGCATCGGTGCTGCCGGCCTACATGGTGCCCGCCGCGGTGGTGCCGATCGCCGCGCTTCCGTTGACGGCCAACGGAAAGGTGGATCGCGCCGCGCTGCCCGCGCCCGAGGCGCCGAAGGGTTCCGGCGCGGCCCCGGCCGACCCGGTGCAGCGCGCGCTGTGCGCGCTGTTCGCCGAGATCACCGGCGCCGGCCAGGTCGGCGTCACCGACGACTTCTTCGACCTCGGCGGCCATTCGCTGTCCGCCGTCAAGCTGACCGCCCGGATCTGTGCGGCGTACGGCGTGGACCTCACCGTGCGCGACGTCTTCGAGGCCCGGACGGCTGCCCGCCTGGCGGCCGCCGTCGCCGGGGCCTCCCGGGCCCGTCCCCCGCTGACCGCCCGGGACCGTCCCGGTCTCCTGCCGCTGTCCCCGGCGCAGCGCCGGCTCTGGCTGCTGCACCAGTTCGAGGGCCTGCACTCGGCGTACAACGTGCCGCTCGCGCGCCGCCTTCGGGGGCACGTGGACAGCAGGGCTCTGACAGCCGCGCTGCACGACGTCGCAGCGCGCCACGAAGTCCTGCGGACCGTGTACCGGGAGCGCGCGGGCGAGCCGATCCAGGTCGTCCTCGATCTGCCGCCCGCCGAGCCGCCGCTGCGGATGTCCGGCGTCCGGCCCGAAGACCTCGAGTCCGTCCTCACCGCGGAGGCCTCCGTGGCCTTTGACATCGAGGCGGAACCGCCGTTGCGGGCGACGCTGTTCACCGTGGACGAGACCGACCATGTGCTGCTCGTCGTCATCCACCACATCGCGATCGACGGCTGGGCGATCGACACGTTGTGGCGCGACCTGTCCGAAGCGTACGAGCGGCACCGGCTCGGCATCCCGGCGCAACGGCCGCCGCTTCCGGTCCAGTACGCGGACTACGCGCTGTGGCAGCGCGAGATCGCCGTGACCGAGGACGAGCCGGACGGCCTGCTGGCCCGGCAGGCCGACTACTGGCGGCTGGCGCTCGCCGACCTCCCGGAGCTGGAACTGCCGTACCGGCGCGACCCCCGGGACGTCTCGGACCCGCGCGGCGACGGCGTGACCGCGGCCTGCCCGGACGCGGTCCTCGGCCGCCTGCTGGACCTGGCCCGCGACACCGGCACCACCCTCTACGTGATCGCCCAGGCCGCGGTGGCGGCCCTGCTGACCCACGTCGGCGCCGGGACCGACATCCCCTTGGGTACGGCCGTGGCAGGCCGCACCGATGAAGCACTGGAAGACCTCATCGGCTTCTTCGTCAACACCTTGGTCCTGCGCATCGACGCCGGAGGCGACCCGACCTTCCGCGAACTCCTGGACCGGACCCGGACCACGGTCCTGGCCGCGCTCGCCCACCAGGACCTGCCCTTCGAACGGGTCGTGGACCTGCTGCGGCCGGCCCGGGCCGTCGGCCGCAACCCGTTGTTCAGCATCATGTCCTCCTACGCCGCCGGAGAGTCGGATGCTCCGGGGCGGTTCGGCGACCTGGAGGCGTCCGCCGTCGAGGTCGCGTTCGACGCGACGAAGTTCGACCTGCTCGTGGAGTTCACAGAGGCCCGGGACGCCGGAGGATCGGTGACCGGCCTGGGGCTTCGGATCGGCTATCGCAGTGCCCTGTTCCGCCGGGACACGGCCGAGGCACTCGCCCGGACGCTGCTCGGGCTGCTGGACCGAGCCTCGGCCGAACCCGACCGCCGGATCGGGGACCTGGAGACAGTGGACCGGGCGGAGCGGGCCCGGCTGATCGGCGAGCTCTCCGGCGGGGAGCCGGCGGTCGAACCCGCGACGCTCGCGGAGCTGTTCGCCGGCTGCGTCCGCCGCGGCCCGGACGCCACGGCCGTCGTCTGCGGGGCCTCGGCGCTGAGCTACGCCGGGCTCGACCGGCTCGTGGCCGGGCTCGCCGCCCGGCTGCTGGCCGGGGGCGTCGGGCCGGAGGACGTGGTCGCCGTCGCCCTGCCGCGGTCCGTCGACCTCGTCGCGGCGATCCTGGCGGTGTCCCGGATCGGCGCGGTATACCTGCCGGTCGATCCGGGGTATCCAGCCAAGCGGATCGAGTTCGTGCTCGGCGACGCGGACCCCGTGCTGATCCTCGCGGCCGACGGCAGCCCGTTGCCCGCGACGGGGATCGAACGGCTGTCCCCCCGGGGCGCCGGCGCGGTGCCGGATGCCGGGAGCCCCGTGCCGCCGGCGACGCCGGACGGCGCCGCGTACCTCATCTACACGTCCGGGTCCACGGGGCGGCCGAAGGGCGTCTGCGTCCCCCACCGCGGCCTCTGCAGCCTGACATCGACCATGGTCGACCGCTTCGGGATCACTTCCGCGTCGCGGGTGCTGCAGCTCGCCTCGCCGAGCTTCGACTCCTCGGTCATGGAACTGCTCATGGCCTGGGGCGGCGGCGCGGCCCTGGTCGTTCCCGAGCGCGGGTCCGGCATCCTGGCCGGACCGGAACTCGCCGACCTGATCACCCGCGACGGGGTGACCCACGCGCTGATCCCGCCGGCGGTCCTGGCCACGGTGCCCGGGCTTCCCGCGGGAGTGCTCGAATGCCTGGTGGTCGGGGGCGAGGCGTGCCCGCAGGAACTGGTCGAGGCGTGGTCGCCGGGCCGGCGCATGTTCAACTCCTACGGCCCCACCGAGAGCACGATCACGGGGACGATCAGCCGCCGGCTGGGCCACGACGGGCCGCCGCCGATCGGCCTTCCGGTCGCCGGGACGCGGGCCTTCCTGCTCGACCGGCGCCTGCGACCCGTTCCGGAGGGCATTCCGGGCGACCTCTACCTGGCGGGCCCCGGCGTGGCCCGCGGCTATCGGGGACAGGCCGGCCTGACGGCCGCGCGCTTCGTCGCGTCGCCGTTCGGCGGGCCGGGAGCCCGGATGTACCACACCGGCGACCGGGCCTGCTGGAGCCCGGACGGCCAGCTCGTGTTCCTCGGCCGGGCCGACGACCAGGTGAAGATCAGGGGGGTCCGGATCGAGCCCGGCGAGGTGGAGGCGGCGCTGCGGGCGCTGCCCGGCGTCGGCGGCGCGGCCGTCGCCGTCCACGCCTCCCAGACCGGTCCGCGGCTGGTCGGATACCTGACCGCCCGAGCGGGCTCGCATCCTGATCCGGCCGCTGTGCGCGCCCGGCTCGCCGCGGTCCTGCCGGCCGCCATGGTGCCCTCGGCCATCGTCCTGCTCGACCGCCTTCCCGTGACCGTGAACGGGAAGCTCGACCGCAGGGCGCTGCCGGCGCCCGAATCGGCCATGGGTCCCGCGTCCGCCGAGCCCCGCACTCCGCGCGAGGAGATCGTGCGCGACATCTTCGCCGACGTCCTGGGCGTCGCCTCGGTCGGCGTCGACGACGACTTCTTCGAACTCGGCGGCCATTCGCTGCTCGCGGTCCGCCTCCTGGGCCGGTTGCGGGACGCGTTCGGCGGCCGGCTCGGGCTGGAGCAGATCTTCCGTACCCCCCATGTGGCGGGCCTGTCCGCGGCGTTGGACGGCGGTGGCGGCGAGGACTGGTACGCTGGCCTGCTGCCGATCCGCGTCGACGGGACCGGGCCTGCCGTGTTCTGCGTCCACCCTGTCAATGGTCTGAGCTGGTGCTACTCGGGCTTCGCCGGACGCCTGCCGCCCGGGACGCCGCTCTACGGGCTACAGGCCGTGGAGAGCGACGTCTGCGGGTCGCTGCCCGCGAGCGTGCTCGACATGGCTCAGACCTACGTCGGCCGGATCCGTGCGGTCCAGCCGGAAGGGCCGTATCAGCTCCTCGGCTGGTCGTTCGGCGGGGCCGTGGCCCATGCGATGGCGACGCTTCTGCAACAGGCCGGTGACGAGGTGAGCCTGCTGGCGCTGCTGGACAGCCGCCTGTACGGCGACGCGTCGGAGGAGCCCGGCGAGGACGAGGCGCTGCTGGGCCGGCTCCACTTCGAATACGGCGCACTGCGGCACGTGGACGAGAGATTCATGGCCCGGCTCGACGAGGTGACCCGGAACAACCTGAAGCTGGCCGGGCGGTACCAGCCGTCCCGGTTCCGCGGCGACGTGCTCTATATCCTCGCCGACCACGACGACGCCTACGACCTCGAGGACTGGCGGCCGCACGTGTCCGGACGGATCGAGGTGCACCGAGTCGAGGCCGGACACTTCGAGCTCCTGCGGCCCGGACCGTTGCGGGAGATCGCCGGCCTCCTCGGACCCCGGATCAGGGCCCCACGACAAACGGAGAAGGGGACCAGAACGTGACGACCAGCAACACCATGGTGGAGGTCGAAGACCTGCGCCGGACCTTCCCCCGCAAAGGCGACAGTCCGCGAGCCGCCCTGGACGGCCTCTCCCTCGCGATCCCCGACGGAGAGGTGCACGGCCTGCTCGGACCGAACGGGGCCGGAAAGACCACACTGTGCCGGATCCTGTCCACGGTCCTGCTGCCGACCTCGGGCACCGCGCGGATCGCGGGGCTGGACGTCGTCACCGATACCGCCGCCGTACGCCGCACCATCGGCATCGTGTTCGGCGGCGAGCGCGGACTGTACAACCGCCTGACCGCGCGTCAGAACCTCCTGTACTGGTCCTCCCTCTTCCACATGCGCACCAGCGCCGCCAAGCCGCGCGTGCAGCAACTGCTCGAACGGATGGGGCTGGCCGACCGGGCGGACGAGCGGGTCGAGACCTACTCGCGCGGGATGAAGCAGCGGTTGCACCTGGCCCGCGGGCTGATCAACGATCCGAAGGTCGTCATCCTGGACGAGCCCACCGTGGGGATGGACCCGGTGGCGGCGCACGATTTCCGGGCACTGGTCGGCGAGCTGCGCGCGGACGGCCGGACGCTGCTGCTGACAACCCACGACATGGCCGAGGCCGAAGCGGTCTGCGACCGCGTGTCGCTGATCGACAACGGAAGACTGCTGGGCACGGAGCAGCCCGGGACGATCGGCCGGTGGATGGCCGCCTACGAACGGATCACCGCCGCCGACGTCCCGGCCGACACCGCCGCCGCCGTCGGCCTGCTGCCCGGGGTCTCGGGCGTGACGCACGGCGCGGACGGCAGGCTCGTCGTGGAGACGGACGCGGAAGGCGCGACCGGGACAGTGCTCAGATTCCTGCTGGACCGGGGCGTCACCTCGGTGTCGACCGGCCGCCCGAGCCTGGAGGATGTCTACCTCTCGGTGATCGGAAACCGGGGGATCACAGTCCGGTGATCCGTGTCATCCTGGCGGGCGCGCGGCTTCAGTTCCTGCACATGCGGACGTCTCTGGACGATCTCATGGTCCTGGTGACACTTCCGCTTTTCGCCGTCGCCTTCCTGGCGATCTTCATCGAGGGCGGCCGCCGGGACCTCGCCAGCTACGCCGTCGTCGGCGCCTCGGTCATGGCGATCTGGAGCTCGGCGCTGTTCGTGTCCGGCGAGATCATCGACACCGAGCGGCAGCGGGCGACTCTGGAGCCGACGGTCGCCACCCCGGCGCCACTGGCCCTGCTGGTGACCGGCCGCATCGCGGTGGTCGCGGCGATCAGCCTGCTCGGCGTGCCGGAGAGCATGCTGGTGGCCTGGGTGACGTTCGGCGTCCGGCCGAGCCTGCCGCATCCGCTGGTGTTCGTCGCCGCCGTCGCGGCGACCGCCTTCGCCATCGTCGGCACGTCCACGGTGATAACCGCGCTGTTCGTCATGGCACGGACCGTGGTGACGTTCCAGAACTCCCTGTCCTACCCGTTCTACATCCTCGGCGGCGCCGTCGTGCCGGTCGCGCTGCTGCCGGCCTGGATCCGCCCGGCCAGCCGGGTCGTCTTCCTGTCCTGGTCGTCGGACCTGCTCAGGTCCGCGATGCTGCCCGCGCCGCCGGCCGACGTCGGCCTTCGCCTGGCCATGGTGCTGCTTCTCGGGTCCGCGGCGTTCGCCGCCGGACTCTGGCTGGTCGGCCGGGTCCTGCACCGGCTGCGCGCGCTGGGGACGATGAGCTACTCATGATCAGGGACAATCTCAGGATCCTGCGCTACGCGTCCCTCAACGCCCTGGCGGATCTGCGTACCATGTTCACGTGGCGGACCTGGGCCTTCGCCTGGCTGGTCCGGCTGCTGTGCCAGGTCTCGATGTTCGCGCTCATCGGCCGCGTGGTGGGCGCCGACCGCACCGGCTACCTCTTGGTCGGCAACTCGGTGTTCGTCGCCGTCACCAGCGTCATGCTCGTGTGCGCCACCACCGCCCTGGAACGGGCGGCCGGCACGCTGCCGCTGCTGATTTCCGCGCCCGGGCAGGTGTTCACGGTCTTCGTGGGCCGCAGCGTGGAATGGCTGCTCGACGGCGTGGTGTGCAGCGCCGTCGCGCTGTTCGCGCTGGCTCCGGCCTTCGGCGTGCACCTGCCGATGCCGGCCGCGCTGCTGGCGATTCCCGTGACCGCGGTGATCGCCGTCTCGGTCTACTGCTTCGGCCTCACCCTCGGCGGGCTCGCGCTGCGCGTCATCCACCTGCGCAGCCTGGTGGCCAACGTCGGCTCGCTGAGCCTGATGGTGCTGACCGGGGTGCAGGTCCCGACCTCGTTCTGGCCAGCCTGGCTGCACGGTCTGGCCCAGGTCCTGCCGATCACACACGGCCTGGAAGCGGTGCGCGCCCTGCTCGCCGGCGGCTCGATCGCCGGCGTCGGCGCCGAGGTCCTGGCCGAGGCGGCGGTGGGCGGGCTGTGGCTGGCGGCCGCCTACCTCGTCATCCGCTGGTTCTGCGAAAGCGGCCGCCGGGACGGATCGATCGAATTCGGAGGCTGACGTGCATCCAGGTGATTTAGCCGGCGGAGCGCTCGTGACGGTCAGCGCGCCGAACGATCCCGCGGGCACCGACCTCACGGCGGTGCTCGTCGAAGCGTCGCGTCGCGTCGCGACCCTCACGCCGAGGCAGCGCGACGTCCTGGAGTGCCTCGGGAGGGGGCTTTCCAACCGCCAGATCTCCAGCCTGCTGGCCATTTCGGAATACACGGTGAAAGTGCACATCGGCAACATCATGACCGCACTGGGCTTAGACTCCAGGCTCCAGATCGGGATAGTGGCGCACCACCACCTGACCGGCTGCCCCTGCCAGTTCCTGTGGCGGGTCCACTGATGGCGGCGGCGCCGCGGATGGCGCTCGCCGAAGCGCGCGTCTGGCTGGCAGATCTCGAATTCTGCGCGGACCGCCTGCGGCTGGAAGCCGTCGACGGGCCGCGGGTGGTGTGCACCGCCGGGCCGGACGGGCTCGAGCTCCGGCCCGATCTCGGCGCGATCTCCGGCCCGGCCGTGTTCTGGGCCGTCGACCTGACCGGATTCGCCGCCGTCAATGTCCTGATCGGTCCGTCGCCGGCCATCGTGCTCGCCCACGCCGACATCAGCTTCCTGGCACCGGCCGAGCCGGGGGCGCTGCAGCTCACCGCCGATGTCGTGAACCTCGCCAGCCGCTCGGCGGTCGTCACCGTGCGGGCCGCCGACCACCGCGGGCGCCTCGTCGCGGTGTCCACGCTCCATTTCGCGCTGCCGTCGCGGGCGACCCGTGCCGTGCCGCCCGGCGCTCAGCCGGAGGC
>JASHUI010000728.1:0-6325 GCA_030040095.1 Streptosporangiaceae bacterium
GGCCGGGCCAGCCTCGGCCGCCACCGTGGCGGGCCGGGCCGGGACCGCGGCGGCCGGACAGGACGACCGGGACAGCTGGCGGATGCCCCCGCTGGCCCTGCTGCGGCGCCCGACCATGTCCGCGGGCCGCAAGATCGGCATGTCCGCGCTGCGGCTGTACCTGGCCGTGGCCATGGTCCTGGTCATCTTGAAGATCGTCGAGCTCGCGCTGGCCCACTGACCGGGGGGTCAGGTCCGCGATAGCCGGGTCCGCGACGGGCGGGTCGGCCGGCTCCTCCGCCGGCGGGCCTGTCTCTTCGCTGGGCGGGTCCCGCCGTGGCGCCCGGGCTGGTTTCGGACGTCGCGCTTTCAGTGTGGATGGACCATCGCTGCTGAAACAGCCGACAGAACGGTCCGCCGACCCTAATGGCGCGCTGGCTGTCCGATGGATGGCTAGCCAGCTATGAGAGCTATGTCCATATTTTTGCCCATGCGGCACGAGGATTCCACGGCGTTATGTCGACGGCGCCGAGGTTTCGGACCGGTTGGCCGGTCTAACACCGTGTCCGGATCCCGATCGGCTGTCCGTAATGCCGCGACGGAAGGGTTGGGCTGACCGGCGACGAGGTGAGCCGCGGACAAAGAGGCGCGCCCGTCCGCGACAAGGCGGACCGGCCCACGACAGGGCGGACCGCTTGCGACAGGGCTGACCGGCCCGCGCCGAGGCGGCCGGCCGCCGCCGAGGTGCCCGCCACGATGAGCTGGCTCGCCGACGGCGCGGTGCCCTCCGGCGCCAGGTCAGCCGCCGCCGAGTTGGACGGCCTTCACGATCAGCAGCAGAACCGAGACGACCAGGTACCCGCGCAGGGTCAGCACGCCCAGCTTGGTGCCAGTGGACCACTGGACCGGCTTGAGCAGGGCCAGCGGCGGCATCCGCCAGTTCAGGCGCTCGGCCGGGGTCATCGTCGTGGCCGGGTGGGGGGACGGTGGCGGCCGTCGCGACTTGGTCATCTGGAGGTAGATGGTGGTAGCGATGACCGCCACCACCATGGTGATCGCCAGCCAGATCGCGATCGCCGAGGCGTTGAACGTCGGGAAGAGCGTCGATATCACCAGGGTGCCGGACAGCACCAGGAGCACCGAGATGATCACGCCGGCGACGATGTTCAGCCAGCGCCGGTTCATCCACGGGCCCAGGACCTCGACGTCGTTGCACAGCAGCAGCAGGAACACGCTGGCGCTCGGCAGCAGCACCCCGGCCAGCGCCTGTACGGCCTCGGTCAGCAGCCCGAGCGGGGCATGCGGGATGAGGACGATCCCGGCCGCGACGGCGATCATCGCGGCGTAGGTCCCGTAGAACGCCTTGGCGTCGCGGAAGCTGCGGTGCAGCGAGTGCCTCAGGTTGAACACGTCGCCGAACGCGTAGCTGGTGGACAGCGTGACCGCCGCGGCCCCGATGATCGAGGCGTCCAGCAGCACGATCGCGAACAGGGCGCCGAGCGCGTAGCTCTTGACCCTTAGCGCGTCGGCGACCCCGAGGGCGTCGGTAAAGTGCCCGGCCAGGTGGGTGCTGACCGCCGCGTACACCGCCACGATCAAGATCATGGCGGCACCGATGACCACGACGAACGCGCCCATCGTGGTGTCACCCCGCTCGTACTTGATGAACCGGGGCGTAATTCGCTTGTCGATGACGTTCGACTGCTGGAAGAACAGCTGCCACGGGGCGACGGTAGTGCCAACGATCGCGATGATCAGCAGCACGGCGGTCGAGTTGACGCCGCCCTTGATGCCGGGCACCACGAAGTGGTAGCCGATCTGCCCCCAGTGCGGGTGCGACAGGATCAGCAGCGGCACCAGCACCAGGCTGACCGCAATGAACGCGAACATCGACCGCTCCCAGCGCCGGAAGCTGCCGCTCATGGTGATGCCGATCAGGATCGCCGCGGCCACGGGCACCGAGATATACGCGCTGACGCCGAAGTAGCGCAGCGCCAGGGAGACTCCGATGAACTCCGTCACGATGGTCAGGAAGTTGAGCAGGAACAGGTCGCCCACGCTGAACCAGCCCCAGAACCGGCCGAACCGCTCGTTGATGAGCCTGGCGTGGCCGACGCCGGTCACGGCGCCCAGCCTGACCACCATCTCCTGGTTGACGATCAGCACCGGGATCAGCAGCAGCAGCACCCAGAGCAGGCTGTAGCCGTAGTTCTGCCCGGCCTGCGCATAGGTGGCGACCCCGCCCGCGTCGTTGTCGCCGACCATAACGATCAGGCCAGGCCCGACGATGGCGAGGAACGTGATCAGCTGCCGCTTCCAGCCACTGCGCTGCTCGTCGTCGAGCCTGATCCGGCCGAGCGCGCCCTCGATGTCGCCGAGGTGGGCGGTGTCCAGGACCGCGCTCTGCTGACCCCCGGCGCGCCCCGGGCCCGGGCTGGCGAGCTGGCGGGCTGGCGGCCGGGCAGACGCCGGCTGGCCGGAGCGATGATCCCGGTGCGGCGCGGCGGGCTGCTGCGCGTCGGCCGGCTGCCGGCCGGTCTGGCGCGCGGCGTCGCTCGCTTCGGTCACTGCGGTTCCCTCTGCGGTTCGCTCACTGCGAGTCTCCGTGGTGAGCGTCGGGCGGCTGAGCGGCCTCGCGGCGCCGCCAGTCGTCTGGCAGCGTGACCTCGAGCACGTCGTCGACCGTGATCACGCCGATCATCTTGCGGCGCTCGTCCACCACCGGGATCGTGATCAGGTTGTAGTCGCTCATAAGCACGGCGACGTCGACGACGTCGGTGTCCGCGCCGACCCGGACCGGGTCGTCGTCGTAGACCTGGCTCATGGGCGTATCGGGATCAGACTGCAGCAGGGAGACCAGCTTGACCACCCCGCACAGCCGGCCTCGCTCGTCGAGGCAGTGCACGCTGGTCAGCGCCTCCGGCTGCAGGCTGACCGAATGCGCGACCGCGTCCAGCGCCTCGCGGACCGAGGCCTCGCCGGCCACGGCGAGGAAGTCGACCCCCATCAGCCCGCCGGCGCTGGTCGGGTTGAAGCCCATCAGCGTGAGCACCTTGGTGCGCTGACCCTGGGGCAGCAGGTCCAGCACGGGCTGGCGGCGCCGCTGCGGCAGCTCGGCGATCGTATCCGCGGCGTCGTCGGCCCGCATCCGGGACAGCACCTCGGCGATCTCCGCGTCGGTCCGGGCGCCGAGCAGCCGGGTGGCCAGGTCCTCGTCGAGTTCCTCGAACACGTCGGCCTCGAGTTCCGGGTCCGCGTGCACGTGGTCCAGGATCTCGGTCTCCTCCTCCTTGGAGGCGTCCTCGATCAGGTCGGCGATCTGGGCCGGCTTCAGCCTGCGGATCCTGGCGAACGGGCCCCGCAGCAACGCGCTGCCGGTGTGGCCGATCAGTGGCTCGAACTTGTTCCACTCCCGGAACGTCTGGTCGCCCGATCCCGCGGGGTGGCCGCGGCGCGGCAGCCACCTCGTCTGGCGGCGGGTGTCCACCCCGGCCACCACCCAGTCGTCGCCCCGTTGCTCGAGTTCCAGGTCGCCGGCCTTGATCAGGTGGGCGCTCTCCACGTCGATCAGCCGGTGGCCGAGCACGTCCGCCCGCAGCAGCACCTCGCCCTCCCGCCGCTCGAACGAGCGAAGGTCGAGCTTGGCGCTGGTGAGCTTGACCTCATCGCCGGCAAAGGAGACCACCTGCTCGATCGGCACGTAGACCTCCCGGCCGCCGACCGTGGCCACCAGCCCGGTCACCAGCGGGTTGTCCTCCCCGCGCAGCCGGACAATGACGTCGGACAGCCGACCGATCGACTCGCCGCCCCGGTCGGTGAGCGGACGCCGCAGCAGGTCCGACAGATGCAGCGTTCTGGCGTGCCCGGCCTGCGGTGCCGGGGCCGCCGGTGTCGTCGTCATGGGCTTGCCTTCCTGATCGGGTCGCCCGGGTGCCGTGTTCCCGCCAGGACCGCGGTCCTTACCAGGATCACAGTCCCTACCCGGATCACCCTGCCAAGGGTGCCATGCCCGGCCCGCCAGTCCGCCCTCCCGATCATGCCCGGCAGGCAGACGTTAGTGTGTCTGTCCACGGTGAACAGCCGGTTAACCTGGTACACCGTCGGGGGCGATCCAGATTGGTGGTCGCGCCTGGCTCCCAAGGCAGGCCATCGCGATGGTATGAAGGCCACGTCAGGGTTGTTACGAAAGCGGAGGACGCGGCAGCGTGGCCATGCGGAGGGCGGTGGGCATCCTCGGCGGGCAGGAGGACCTGGCCGAGGGGCTCAGATACTCGTTGAAGCGGCGGCTGCTCGGGCGGCCGCTGATCAACGAACAACTCGGCGAGCAGCGACTGTCCAAGCCGCTCGCCCTCGGCGTGCTGGCGCCTGACGGGATATCGTCCTCGGCCTACGGCACCGAGGAAATCCTGATCGAGCTGCTCAAGGGCGGGCTGGCCGTCACGGCGTTCACGCTGATCCTGCCGTTGACCGGCGTCGTGCTGTTCGTCATGGCCCTGGTGGTTCTTTCCTACCGCGAGGTGGTGACGGTATACACCAGGGCCGGCGGGTCCTATGTGGTCGCACGGGATAATTTCGGCCCGAAGTGGGCGCAGATCGCCGCGGTCGCGCTGCTGATCGACTACGTGGTCACGGTCGCGGTCCAGGTGGCCGCGGGCACGGCCGCCGTCGCGTCGGCCTGGCCGACGATCAACAATGGCACGACGATCACGGTGATCTCGGTCGCCATCGTGCTCGTCATGTGTTACGGCAACCTGCGCGGGATCCGGGAGGCCGGGCGTTCGTTCGCGGTGCCCACCTACCTGTTCGCGGGCTCGGTTATCATCATGATCCTCACGGGCCTTATCCGCGAGGCGGCTGGCTCGCTGCCGACGCGCCCCTGGCCGCAGCCCGGCCAGTACGGCACCACGCACTCGGCCACCAGCGGCCTGATCGCCTTCGGCATGGTGTTCGTGCTGCTGCGGGCGTTCGCCAACGGCGGCTCCTCGCTGACCGGGATCGAGGCGGTGTCGAACGCGGTCAGCGCGTTCCGGCCGCCGGAGGGCACCAACGCCCGCCGTGTGCTCATGGCCGAGGGCCTGATCCTGGGATCGCTCGTGGCGGGCATCTCCTGGCTGGCCCACGTCATCCACGCCGCGCCGTATCTGTCCGGGGTCCCCACGGTCATCTCGCAGGAGGCGAAGATCGTCTTCGGCGGCTCGATCGTCGGCCATGTGGGGTACATCTTCGTCCAGGCAGCGACGGCGCTGATTCTCTACACCGGCGGGAACACCAGCTTCAACGGCTTCCCGTTCCTGGCCAGCTTCGTGGCCGAGGACGCGTTCCTGCCCCGCTGGCTGACCAAGCGCGGCCACCGGCTGGTGTTCTCCAACGGGATCGTCGTGCTCGCCGTGCTGTCGTCGGTCCTGCTGGCCGTCGTGGGGGCCAACGTCAACAACCTGGTGCCGTTCTACGCGATCGGCGTCTTCACCGCGTTCACCATGGCCGGGTTCGGCATGGCCAAATACCACCACACGATGAGGGAGCCAGGCTGGCGGCGCCGCCTGGTGATCAACTTCTCGGCGGGCGTGACGTCCGCGGTCGTCGTGATCATCTTCGTGGTGGTCAAGTTCACCGAGGGCGCGTGGCTGGTGGTGATCCTGTTCGCGGCCGGGGTGCCGGCCCTGATCCGGCTCAACCGCGAATACCGGAGAGAGGCCGGGGTGCTGGCCCGGATCGGCACCCGGCCCCGGCCGCCGGACCCGCCCACGTACTCGCGGCGCACGGTCTTCGTGTTCGTGGACGACCTCGACCTGGCCACGATCGCCGCGCTGCGGTACGCGCGCAGCCTGCGGCCGACCACGCTGCGCGCGGTCCACCTCGTGATCGACAACGTCCAGGCGGACGTCCTGCGCCAGGACTGGGTGCGCGCGAACACCGGGATCGTGCTCGACTTCGTCGACTGCGCCGACCGGCGGCTGGCCCGGTGCGCGGCGGAACTGGTCAACGCCGAGGCCGCGCTGCCCGGCGTGGGGGTGACCGCGATCCTGCCGCGGCGCGGCTACTCGCCGCTGCTCGGCCGGCTGCTGCACGACCGCACGGCGGACAAGATCGCCGCTGTGGTGAGCCGGATCCCGCATGCGGCGGCCACGATCGTGCCGTTCGACGTGCGCAACCGGCTGGAGACCATCGACCAGCGGCAGGCCGAGGCGGCCAAGACAGCCGAAACGGCCAAGGCAGCCGAAACGGCCCGGGCGGCGGAACGAGGCAAGAGGCCAGAGGCCGTCGGTGCGGCCGAGACACCGGCCGGCGCCCCCAGCCGGGACGGCGGGGACGGCGGGGACGGGCGCGACGCCGCGGCCGGGGCGGC
>JASHUI010000729.1:0-14019 GCA_030040095.1 Streptosporangiaceae bacterium
GGGCCGGGAACGGCCCCTGGACCTGGCACAGCCTGCGCCACGTGTTCTGCACCACCGCCCTGTTCACCTGGAACATCGACCCCGCCGACGTCTCCCGCCTGGCCGGCCACGCCAACATCCGCATCACCCTCGACATGTACATCGGCACCACCGCCGGCACCCTCGACCGCGCCCGCACCGCCACCCAATAAACGGCCAGTCAGATTTGGTCATATCGCAGGGATCTTGGTCCGCCAGAAACATCCGGAATGCATTGGTCCAGGGGTTCTGGACTTGAGGGCAGAGTAGGGCACGCAGGCGCGAATTAGCAAACGCTAGGTATGGTACCTGAGTGCCTGGTGAACTGAGGGCCGGAATAACTCAGGACCTGGTGATCTAAGGAATTAAGGAATGACGCGAATAACCTGCAATGCGCGTGTAATTACGAGGCGCGCGGCTACCCGATTCGGGCCGAATCGCGCGCCGGTGTGATCCACCTGGGAGTGGGAGCACCGACCAGCCGCCGTCGTGCTCGGCGCGCGCCGATGCGATCCCGGCCATGACGGCGGACCCGGCAGCGTGACGGCGGGCGACCTTGCGCGTCGGCACGCTGGAGGAACCCGCCGGGTTTACTACAGTCGGCGCCGACTCCGACTGGCGACCTGGCGCCGTCAGATCGGAACGTTCGCGGTTGAATTGTAGGCGGCATCGTGGACACTGCGGAGCTGTCGTCGCGAGGAGAAGCGCCTGTGCCCGCCGATCCGGATGCCCGCCTAGCCTTATGGCAATGGTCGAGCGCGTGACGAGCTGGTCGGGTGCCGAGGCGCCTCCGCCGCCCGCCGTGGTTGATTCCGTTCGTGGGAGCTGACCGCGAAGTTCGCGTCTTTGAACCGCACCCAGGGGCCAGAGCCGGGCTGATGTGCTCGCAGCAAGTGACCGATCCGCGCCGGCCTGCCACGGCTGACCGCACGACGCCGCCGACCGTCCCGCCGGGGGCGGTGGGCGACGTCCAGCACCAAACCGACCGGCGTGCACCCCGCAAGCCACAACCCTCATTTGCGCTCATCGTCCCGTCGCGCGACCCCGGCCCGCTCTTATGCTTGCCTGCCGTGTACCTGAACGCAGCCGGACCTCCCCTCTGGCCGGACGAGGCAACGGCAATCGGCACCATCGCGCTAGGCGAGTGAAGGGTGCCCTGACGACCTCTGCCCGGCGCGGCATGACCGGATAGTGCCGGTGAGGTAGCGGGACCCTTTACTGGCTGGGTTTGAGAGGATAAATGCGATCGGCGCCGGGCGGAACGGGCTTGAGCCCTTGTGCCGTGTCTACCGCGGAGGACGTGGCGATGCGAGCGGTCTGGATCACCAGGCATGCCGGCCCCGAGGCCCTGGAGGTGCGGGAAACGGCCGATCCCGAGCCTGGCCCGGGCCAGGTCCGCATTCGAAGCAGCGACAGCCCACCGCCGGCTCCTGCAACACCAGAACACCGGCAGGGTCGTGCTCACACCCTGAACGTTGCCAGAACAGCAGGGATCGGCGGCCGTTCCATCGGCGGCACGAGAACGCGCCGATGGCAAGACACCGACATGGATGCTCGCGTGGATGGCGCGTCGGCCGGGCCCGCGCCGAAGACCGAGTGTCACGTTTAGCTCCGGGGAGCTTCAGCGGCCCTCGGGACTACCCGGCCGCTGAGGCCGGCCACACCCGCGCGCTGCAGCTCTACCGCGACCTGAGCGACCGCTCCGGCGAAGCCGAGGCCCTCAACAACGTCGCCGACATCGTCCGCGGCACCGCCCAGCCGGCCGACGCGCGCCCCTACTACCAGCAGGCACTGGCCATCGCCACCAGCGTCGCCGCCCAGCTCGAGCAAGCGCGAGCCCTCGAAGGCCTCGGCCGGTGCCACCTCCTCGACGACAACCACGGCGAGGGGCGCAAGCTCCTGCGCCAGGCCCTGGCCATCTACCAGCGGATCGGATCCCCCCGTGCCCCAGAGCTGGAGAAGGAACTGCGCGAGCAGGCCGTCAGCCTGCCGCAGCCGCCCGGCCGCGCTCCGATTTGCCTGCAATTCGTCGTCGGTGCGCGGCGGGTCGTTGGAGATGACGAGGACGCTGCCCTTCGCCATCCAGGAATGGAAGCGTTCAAGCACGCTCATCCGCGGCGAAGGAGGGTTACCCGGCCGATTACTACCAGTTCCTCGGCAGCAGCCGGCTGATGCACGATCTCGATCAGAACGGCGTCCTCGTCGTGCGCACCAGACTCGTGGACCAGGGAACGGCAATCATCGGCGACTTCATGCACGGCGCCTTGCTGTTCGACGCGGGTCGCTCGGTCATCAAGTTCGCCGAGCCGCCCCCGGGAACCTTCTCCGAGCCCGGGTCGGCGTTGATGGCACAGATCCGCGAGCGGGTGGTGGTTAACCTTCCCGCGACATTCTTCGTCATCTCCCTGTAGGCGCTTTAACTCGCCTTAGCTTCAGAAAGGTCAGTCATGGGTTGCCCCATTCGTGCCTGGTCAAGCTCTGATGCATCATCTGCGTGAGCGTCACGATGTCGAAAACCGGTACCCTGATTAGCTGTTGAATCTCGCGCCCGAATGGCACCAGGTCGGTGCACTCGAGCACCAGGGCGCCGAGCCCGGGGTTATCGGCGGCCAGCCGCGTGGCCTGCGCGAGCACCTCGTGCCTGAGCCGGCCGACGTCCAGTTCGCTCCGGCGCCCTTCGAGTATCACCTCGCGGAACTCGCGCTGCCCGGCCATCCCGGTGACGCAGACCGGGACATCCTGCCCGCCGATCGCCGCCAGGTGCGCGGAGGTCAGTGACTCCTCCTTGGCGACCAGCAGCCCCACTTTCTGATCCGGGCGCAGCATCCGGTGCACCATCGGCAGCTGGATCAAGCTGGAGGCGAACACCGGGATGTCCACGGCCGCGGCGAGCTGCTCCTGGAACAGCACCAGGAAGCCGCAGCCGCTGGTGATAGCGGCGGCGCCGTCCGCTTGCAGGTCCCGTGCTGCCGCGATGAAAGGTTCGAGGAGGGCCGGGTCGGCCTGGCTGATGACGCGTTCCGGTGTCGCGCCGGTCACCACGCGGTAGATGACGGGAAAATCAAACGTGGCCGGGTTGCGGATGTGCCCGCGGATCTTGGTGAACGTGGTCTCCAGGCAGAGCACCCCGATCGCGGTCATGTCACCTCCGCCCGAAACGGCCGAGTCGAAATGGCTGGATGTCAACCTCGGGCTGCTCGCCCGCGATGATCTGGGCGATCAGTCGCCCGCAGGCGGGGGAGAGGCCCATCCCGATATAGCCGTGACCGGTGGCGACCGACAGGTTCGCGTATGCCTCGGCCCGACCGACAAACGGCAGGCTGTCCGGCGTGCATGGCCGGAAGCCGCTCCAGATCTCCTGATCGTCCTCGATCGCCAGGCCGGGCAGGCACGAGCGCACGGTGGCGACGATGCCGTCGACGCGCCGCCGCGACGACGACGGGTTCAGCCCGCCCAGCTCGAGCGTGCCGCCGAACCTGAGCCGGTCACCCAGCGGCATCAGCGCGACCTTTCCTTCGCTCAGCACCACCGGCCGCCGGGGCGACCCTGGCGGCGTGCTGACCGTCACGGTGTAGCCCTTGGCCGGCTGGAGCGTGAGCCTGAGGCCCGCCAGCCTCGCGACCTGCGCAGTCCAGGCACCAGCCGCCAGCACGACCTCATCCGGCGTGAAGTCGCCGCCCGTCGTCCGCACCCGGCTGATCGCGTGCCGTCCCGATCTCCCGCCGGCCGAGGCGAAACCGGTGACTTGTACCTGCTCGAGGATCCGCACCCCCATCTGGTCGAGGAGCTTCGCGAAATCCCGCAAGAACGTCGGCACCGTGACCGCCGCTCCTTCGGCATTGAGAAAGGCCCCGTGGATGTCGAATTCGACTTCTGGCTCAAGTTCGCGCAGCTCGCGGGGTTCGAGCACCCGCAACGGCACGCCCCTGGCAACCGCCTGCGGCAGCGACTTGTACCCCTGGTCGAATCCCCGCTCGGTCTTGAACGCCACGATGATGCCGCGCGAGGTGAACGACGTTGCCAGGTCGCCAGTGCCGCAGACCTCCCGCAGTATCTCCAGGCTGCGCCGCTTGAGGTCGACCAGCACGGCGAAGCACCTCTTGGCGTCGGCCTCGTTGCACAACTGCCGGAACTTCCATAGCCAGGCGAGCAGCTCGGGCGACGGCCGCGGCCGGATCGCCAGCGGACTGCGCTGGCTGGTCAGCCAGCGCAACCCCTGGCTCATGACTCCCGGCTCGGCCAGCGGCGCCGAGCCCTGAGTGCCGACGAACCCGGTGTTGCGCGACGAGCACGACAGGTGCCCGCCGACCTCGCCCCGGTCGATCACGGTCACGTCGGCGCCGGAAAGCCGCAGGAAGTACGCACAGAACAGGCCGGCGACCCCGGCCCCGACAACCAGCGCGTCAGGATCGCGGCCCGTCATGTCTGCGACACGACGTAGAAGGTGGCGGGCAGGCCGACTATCACGCCTTCTCGCGGCATAACGCTCCCTCACTCCCGTCGGGTACTAGCGGGGCCTACGGGCGACGAAGATCCCCCAGCCGAACTCGCCCTGGTCGATCGCGATCTGGATTTCGGCGCAAGAAGCGGCGAACGTGAGCATCCAGTCCCTGGCGGCGGTGTCCGCGGTGGTCTGGGCGCGGGCCCGCGCGGTCTGCCCGAGAACCCGGTAGGTCTGCCTGATGTGGCTGCCCAGGTTGCGGGCGAGGACGATCTCGAACCCGGCCGCGTCGAGCGCGGCCTGGTAGCCGATGAGCGAGTAGCCGCCATTCCACCGCACCCGGTCGTAGACGTGCTTGCGTGCCCGAGGGCCGATCTCCGGCGTTGGCTGGAGGAAGTCGGAGAACGCGAACAGCCCTCCCGGCCGCAGCACCCGGTAGATCTCCGCGTGGCTGGCTTGCTTGTCCGGCACCAGGAACAGCGCGTCCTGGCTCACCACATGGCTGAAGCGGCCAGGCTCGAACGGCATAGCGGTCGCGGAGCCGTGCACGAACTCGATGCCGGGCCGGCCAAGCTCGGCCTGCCGCTGCCGGGCGAACTTGATCCGCTCGATGCTCAGGTCAAGGCCGGTGCCCTGGCAGCCGGTCTGGCCGGTGACCTGGAACAGGAAGTTGCCGCACCCGCAGCCGACGTCGAGCACATCGGCCGAGCCGTCGATGCCTCCATCGGCGATCAGCAACTGCGACGTGCGCGCGGCGGCCGCCTGGTAGTTCTCGTCGGCGTCATCGGCGAAATACCCGGTGTGCAGCACGCCCTCGGCGTCCCAGAAACTGAGGTAGGTCTGGGTCGTCTGATCGAAGAACTCGCCGACATCGGCCTCGGTGAAGGCGCTCATCGGTATCCTTTCGTGCCGACGTGAAGTGCTGCAGGCCGGGGCCCATGGCGCTGCACCTACCTGCTCCTCTCCGCGAGCGCCGGTGCCGTCGGCCGGACCGCCGGTCCGCGCCCGGTGTAGCCGTAGCGGAGCGACAGCGGCCAGGACAGCAGCGTGGCGGCCAGCCTGGCGCGCCCCGACAAGCTGGCCCGCCAGCGGTCGTCGGCGTTGCGCAGCACGGTCGGGCCGGTCAGGAACCGGTCCGGGTTCCCGGTCACGGTGTGATTGGCGTGCAGGTCGACGGTCCGGCCGCGCACCGGGTTGGCGGCCGGGTCCATGCCGCACGGCCGGACCAGCCGGTCGATGGTCCCGGCCGGGTCGGACTCCGTCCAGGTACGGCAACAGCGCGGCCTCACCGGGGATCTTCGAGGTATCCAGATCACCCGCGCCCCGCTGCGGGCGGCGATCTCGGCGTAGCTGAGGGTCGTCAGCGCGGCGTGCGCACGCACGTCCGCCCGATCCGCGCCGTGCTGCAGCAGCCGCCAGGTGTGGCGGGTGCGAACCCCGGCCCGCTGCCGCCTGACCACCTCGGCGGCGAAGTCGCCGAGCGCGGCACCGTGCGGGATCGTGGTAGTCAGTGCGGCCGACCAGAACGGGCAATCGGTCAGCACCATGCCGCAGCCGCAGAGGTTGTTCACGCCCTGGCCGACGGCCTTCTTCCACTGGAAGTGCAGCTCTCCTACGTGCATGAATGAAGGGATTTCATTCAAAATGTTTCCGATAATCGTGCTGCCGTTGCGGCACCAGCCGGTCATGCACAGCACGGTCACCATTCAGGTCACCTCCGCGTCATCGCCGAGCGGCTCGCATCGTCCCGGCGACCTTGCGCACCGCCGCGACCAGCTGGCCGCAGTCCGCGCTGGTCAGGGTGGACGACAGCGGGATGTCCACGGCCTGCTCCAGGTACCGGCTCGTGGCCGGGAGCAGCGCCTTGATATCGGCCGGGTCCATACCGGCGAACATGAACCGCCAGTTCGAGAAGACCCGGATGTTAGCGTCGTCGGCGGCGCCCAGGTTGCGCGCGTCGATGCCCTCCGCGCACAGCGCCCGGGCGAACCAGCCGGCGTCCGCGCCCACGACCCGGAAGATCAATGCCTCGCCCAGGTACGCACCGGGCGCCACCGGCTGCCTGATCACGATGCCCGGCAGGTCCGCGAGCTCCTCGGCCACGTAGCTGTAGTTGCGGTGGAAGCAATCGAGCCTGATCGGCAGCCTCCTGAGTTCGGAGCGCAGCAGGGCGGCCCTTATCTCGTCCATACGGAAGCTGAACAGCGGCAGGTCCAGGTCGGTGGCGATGTGCGGCTCCGCATCGGGGAAATGCCGCCGGAACCGGCCTTCATACGCGCCGGACAGCACCACCGCGCGGGAGAAGATGGCGCCGTCGTCGCAGACAAGGAATCCGCCTTCGCCGCAGTTCAGCGACTTATCCGACTGGGTGGAAAACGCCCCCGCCAAGCCGAACGTGCCGAGTTTGCGCCCGTTCAGCTCAGCCCCGAGCGCCGGCACGGCGTCCTCGAACACCGGCACTCCGACCTCGGCCGCGAAGTCCATCAGCGCCGGCATGTCAGCCGCGAATCCCCGCATGTGCACGACCACGATCGCCTTGATCTCCGGCGACCAGCGCCGCCGCAGGTCCGCCAGATCCAGGTGCAGGTCCTCATCCACCTCGACCAGGAACGGGACGCATCCGGCGAGGATGATCGCGCTCGGGGTGGCCGCGAAAGAGAAGCCCGGGCACGCGATCAGCGAGCCAGGCGGGATCAGCGCCGCCATGATCGCGAGCGTGAGCGCGGCCGTGCCGCTGGAGACGGCTAACGCATGTCGGCTGCCGAAGAAGCAGCACAAGTCGGACTCTAACTGGCCGCACTCGGTCTCGCAGTAAGCGCGGCAGTCATAACGGAAGTACAGGTGACTGCGGATCGCCCGGAGGGCCGCGTCTTCGTCCTGCGCGTGAACGAAGACCGCACCCTTGTCGTAGGTCGGCCACGGTTCGGCCCTGACTGGAGCTCCGCCGTCAATCGCCAGGCGGCAGACCTCGTCCTGGCTCGCCAGCTTGGTCACCATCAGCTCGCCTGAACCGCGAGTTCGGTATGGTCCAGTCACGGGTCTGGCCCCCCTGTGTCCGGCGTGCTGGTCCAGCGGCCTACCCGCTGGACGCTGGCGCAGCCTTTTCTGCTGATGTTGTGTGACCGGCACGCAAGTGTCAATAGTTCACTCAGTCAACTCGCGATCCGAGCAAGCCGTTGCCCGAAAGATCACGGAACAAACGTTTGCAAAAGTGAAACCAACAACTGCGATCCCCGCCGTGGGCCAGGAGATCACTGTTGGGACGGATACGTACGGACAGGATCGGATATTCATTCGATCGTTAAAGGAGTCTGGCGAGGCGGTGATCCCGCCCGCTGATCGATCAGCCCGGTTTCGGTGCTCCTTGGGGCGGTGGGGCCAGGCCGCCGTTTGGCGAGATCGCGGTAACGCGGCGGCGGATCTCGTCGAGGAGGGCCATCTGCACGCCGGCGCGGACGTGCGCTAGCAGAACGGTCAGCGCGTCTTGCGCCCGGTTGGCCGCGGCGGCGACGAGGAAGCCGATGAAGAGCTCCGCTACGGTCGTGATCAGGTTGAGCGGGAAGTTGTAGCCAGTCGAGGTGAACCACCTCGGCAACCACTTGCCAGAGGCGAGGTAGGGTCCGCCCAGCACGAAGACCAGGGTCCAGGACACCACCAGGACAAACCAGAACGCGAGGTTGGCAGGCTTTCCCATCGCCTCGGAGACCCAGTTCGCGAACTTCAGGAAGAGCCCGGGGGTTTCTCGATCGTGGTTGGCTGGGTCCGATCGGACCACATCCATCGGCGGAGTCTGTGTCATCGAGGTGCCCGCACGCGAGGAGGCGCTGGAATGGGCTGCCAAGACCGCTAGGGCCTGCCGCTGTGCGGTAGAGGTCTGGGAGTTCATGCCGGACCCCGAAACCGGCGCGATGCTCCGCCAGGCAGATAGCCGACGGTGACGTCCCGACGTCTGATCGAAACCGGCAAGACGATGACCGCGCTGAATATAGCGGGGAAAGCATTCGCGCTGCAGTTCCATCACCCGGCGGAATTGAACGATAACCCTGTGAAAGCGCGGGTATCAAGAGCTGATCACCGGCGCCTGGGCAGATTTGTGCGCCGCGCCAATGGAGGCCATTCACAGGCCATTGGCCAGCCGAACTGGCGTCCTTGACCCACCAGACTTTCCGGGCCATGATAAGGATGTTTCCGGTAGCGCCACGATCTGCCGAACCGGCGAAGTGCACCCAGCAGCGGTACATACCCCACGCCACCCAGGGGGGCCCGTGGTGAGCAGCGAGAGCAAGGTTCTGGCTACAGCGCCACGAGTCACCGTCGACGGCGGGCTGCTGGCCATCGACGGTGGCAGCCCCGTCCGGCGGGAACCGTGGCCGACCTACGACAAGGGTGCCGTCTTCGTTGACCCCGAGGACGAAGAATCGGCCCTGCGGGCTATCCGCAGCCATCTCTATTTCCGTTACGACTACAGGGAGCCGCACGAGACTGAGTGCGGCAAGTTCGAGGCGGCGCTGTGCCGGTATTTCGGGAGCAAGCATGCGCTGGCTACCTCGAATGGGACGACGGCGCTCGCGGTTGCCATCATGGCGGCGCGGATTCCGCCGGGCGCAGTCATCGCCTGCCCGGGCTTCGGCGAGGCCTTCGTCTTCCGGGCGCCTGATGCGCAGTGGTTTGCGCGTGCGCTGCGCTGCGCGGGCATAGACGCCCGCAACCTCGGCTGTGACCAGGACAGCAACGTGCGCGTCTACTGGAACTGGCGGTTCCTGTTCGACGGCGAGGAGCCCGAGGCGATCAAGGCGATGCTGCCGAACACGACCCGGTACATGCGCGAAGCCGGCGACGTCCCGTTGTCCTCCACGCTCTCGGCAGCGGACTGCGACGAGCTGATAACGGCCGTCCGCAAGGTCGCAGGCGCCATGGAGTCCGGCCTGCGCCAGCCGGCGCCATGAGCGGATCGCCTCTCAAGATCGTTTATGTCACCGGATGGTGCCGCAATGGCAGCACCATCATCGGTAACATCCTGGGCGAGATACCCGGCTTCTTTCATGTCGGGGAGCTGCACTTCCTGTGGAAGAACGCGGCTGGCCAGGGCGCCAACTCCCGGTGCGGATGCGGCCTGGAACTGACGCAGTGCCCGATCTGGTCGCAGCTCATCGCGACCAGTCGGCCTGCCGACTATCCGGCGCGGCAATGGGCCGACACCGTCATCGGCCGCCAGCAGGCCTATGTCCGCACACGGCATACCTGGCGCGTGCTCAGCCGTGGATTGCACTGTGACGGGATCCGCGAGCACGCCGCGCTGATGGCCCAGACCTACCAGGCCATCGCGGACCTTACAGCTGCGCGCGTGATCGTCGATACCTCGAAGATCGGCGGCGAGGCGGCGCTGCTGCCGCGACTGGCAGGAATCACGCCCTACTTCGTGCACCTCGTGCGCGACCCCAGGGCTGTCGCGCAATCATGGAGCCAGCCCAAGGATTACTGCTATGTCATGTCATCGTTCCGGAGCACCGCGTACTGGCACGGTTTCAACCTGGCGTCGCGCGCGATCACCAGGCGCTATCCGGACCGGTCGTGCTTCCTGCGCTACGAGGACTTCATTGCCGACCCCGCAGCAGCAATATCTGCACTGCTCCGCATGTGCGGCATCGACTCCGCCGCGAATCCCATGGACGGGCGGCTGATCGAGCTGCATGCCAACCATACGGTCACTGGCAATCCAGACCGGTTCCGCACCGGTGCCACCATCATCCGTGAATCTGATGACTCCTGGAAAACCGGCCTTTCTGCACCCGCTAAGCTGACGGCCGCGACAGTGTCCTGGCCGTTGTCCTGGCGCTATGGCTACGGCAATGGCGGCGGCACGTTCCTGGCCAGCCGTCGCGGGGGCGGCACCGCAACGCCGCGTGCGGCCAGCGAGCAATAATGCCCTGGCGGGTGAGGGAGGCGGCGATTGGATCTCGGGCTTGAGCGCAAGGTCGCGCTGATCGCGGGCGGCTCGAGCGGCCTTGGCCTTGCCACGGCCAGGGAACTGGCCGCAGAGGGCGCGCATGTCGCGATTGGCGCGCGTGATCCGGGCCGACTCAAGGCTGCGGAACGCAGCATCAAGGCCGTCGCGCGCGGTCGCGTCGCCGCCACCAGCGTTGACATCACCGACCGGGAGGCGGCCCGCAGGTGGGTCGCCGAAGTCGCGGCCGACTTCGGCGCACTGCACATCGTGGTCGTCAGCGGCGCCAGCCCGCCTACCGGCATGGCGATGAGGTTCGGCCCGCAGGATTACCTGCAGGCAATGGAGACGATCTTCCTCCCGGCCGTCGACCTTGCGCATGCGGCGCTGCCACACTTGCAGGCCGCTGGGTGGGGCCGCCTGCTGTTCGTGGCGTCGGAGACGGCCACCGTGCCCATTGCGTCGCTCGCAATTTCCGGCGTGACCCGCGCCGCCATCGCGCGGTTCGCCCAGGGGCTGGCGGCCGATGTCGGCCGCGAGGGCATCACCGTGAACGTGCTGGCGCCCGGTGCGACCAGGACGCAGATGGTCGAGCGGGCTGCGGCGAGGCTGGATGACGACATCGAGGCCGCCCTGCACCGCATGGGCAAGCACAACGCCCTCGGCCGCATCGGCCGACCGGAGGAGTTCGCCGCCATGGCGGCCTTCCTGGCGAGCGAGCGGGCATCGTTCATCACCGGCTGCGTGCACCTGATCGACGGTGGCGGCAGCGTCATGGGCGCCGATCAGCCGCACTTTGCGACCACCAGCAAGGACACCTTCGCGTGATGCGGGGCGATGCCCTGGCGGCACAGCGAGTTTGGCGAGAGCCGATGACGGACGAAGGAGATCCCGTGATATCGACGAGCCAGGCCTACACCGACAGCGACGTCGGAGACTTCTTCGACCAGACCCTGCAGACGGATCTCAGCTTCTGGGACGCCGAGGGGCAGACCTACCGCGTGCTCGGCGCTCGCAAGCCCACGCACGACGCACTCTAACCAGGAACCAGGACGAGGCCGGGGATCATGAAGCGTACAGAAGGCATCCAGCGGACGATGGCCGACGTCATCGCCGAGCGCAAGACACAGAAGCTGCCGGGGCGGGTCTTCACCGAAGCCTGCGCTCTGCACGGGCTCGACGCATCCGTCGAGTTCGACGTGACCATTACCGATTCCCTGACAAGCTCGCGGCGCAAGCCACGCTATCCGTCGCGCAACATGCTGAAGGTCGTTGACCTGTCCAGGGATCCGCGTCAGTACTACTGGCACGAGGGACCGGCCCGGCCGGACGATCCGAAAATCAACTTCGCGGACGTCCGGCCCGAGGTAGCGAACCGCACCTACAAGTCTCCGGTTCCCGAGCTGCTGCCCACCACGGCCTGGCTGCAGGTTCCGCCCGGACTATGGGAGGACCCTGAGACCTTCGAGTCGTTCATCAACTACCGGCTGATAGTCCGCCTCGGCACGGCCGAGAACCACACCATCATCCGCGGGCACGGCGGCCTGCTGAACATGCCTGAGCTCGGGCGGATGACCGCCAAGGGCCCGTTCATCTCGACGATCCTGGCCGCCTGCAACGAGGTCGAGCAGGTCGGGTGCACAGCTGACGGCCTCATCATCAACCCGGCCGACTACTACACGTTCGTGAGCCAGGGCAGCCTAATGAACGTCCTGGAGCAGAATGGTGTCTTCATCGTAAGGACGAGACTGGTCGACCCTGGCACCGCGATCGTCGGCGACTTCGGGCACGGTGCCCAGCTGTTTGACGCGGGGCGATCTGTGATGCGCTTCGCCGAGCCGCCGCCCGGTACATTCTCGGAGCCCGGCATTGCGCTGATGGCCGAGATCTACGAACGGGTGGTAGTCAACCTGCCCACCACGTTCTGGATCGTGACGCTGTAGCGACTGCTGCAATGTCGGCAACGCCGGCCCCCAGTACGGCGCAGGGCCGGGCCGATCCTGACGTCCTGGTCATCGGGGCCGGGATCGTGGGCCTGTTCTGTGCCTACTTTCGCTGCGCGGGCTGCTGGAGTCAGCCCTACGGCCGCGCCAGCGAGGCTTGAAGCTCGCGCGCGCGGCTTCGGCCGGGCGCGCCCGCGGCCGGACTTGTGTGCTGCCATAACGCGGGATCACGCGGGCGGCGCCGTAGCTGATCTTGACCGTGCGGATCGTGCGGCCCTTGCCGTGGACGATGATCTGCCGGTGCCATAGGTCCACGTCGCTGCGCCGCGGCTCGTCTGAGTCGTAGCGGATGCCTGCCAGCTCCGACAGGCGGATCCCGGTCGTCGTGAACACGGCGATGATGGCCGTGTCACGGCGCTGCCCGAACGAGCGGCCCGCGCAGGCGCGCTCCAGCCGCGGCAGATCCCTGTCGGCGAAGACTGGGACGGGCTTGTCCGGGACATGCGGCGGTCGCAGGGCGGCCATCGGGTCCGGGATCTCGTCCTCGGCGCCGAGCCACTTGAAGAACTGCTGCAGGGCGCGGAACCCGCCGGCGCCGGCGGCAGCGTATTCGATGTGGCATTCAGTTCGGGCGGCAAGTTGCTGGCCAGCGCGGACGGTGACGGCACCGTGCGGCTGTGGAACCCGGCTACCGGCCAGCCCTTGGGTACGCCCATCCGCGCTGACACCGGCCTCAACGGCGGCGTGAACTGGGTGGCGTTCAGTCCTAGTGGCAACCTGCTGGCCAGCGCCGACGCCGATGGCGCCGTAGGGCTCTGGGAAGCATCCCTATACGCCAAGCCTCCATTCTGGCCTGATCCTTGTGGCAAGCTCTTGCACCGTGGCGGGACCGCTCGATCTACGCACCTGGCTGCGAGAGCAATGCGCGGACTACAGGTTCAACGTCGGCGGCGTATTCCAGCGAGACAGCGACGTGTCCTCGTGGCCCCTGGAAGCAGCACCCGCCACAACCTCGCCCGCTGGACCGGCCCGGCGGGGGATGCGGCTGGGGCCCGGGACCAGTTCGCCGCGCTGCTGCCGGTCCGCGAGCGGGTCCTGGGCGCCGAGCACCCGCTCGCCCTGGCCACCCGGCACAGCCTCGCCCGCTGGACTGGAGAGGCGGGGGATGCGGCCGGGGCCCGGGACCAGTTCGCCGCGCTGCTGCCCGTGTACGAGCGGGTCCTGGGCGCCGAGCACCCGGCCACCCTGGCCACCCGGCACAACCTGGCCTACTGGACAGAAAAAGCGGACCGGGGGCGCGGAGTGAAGTAGCTACCCCATATTTGCGCGATCATCTGGTGGCGCAAGGGGTGGTGCCGTGCGATCGTTGGGTTGCCGACCGAGGGGGTGGAAAGATGCCATTGGTGGCGGCGCTGATGGCGCTGGCGGCGCTGGCGGGGAGCACAGTGGTAACCGCGGCGGTGACCGATTCATGGGAGGCGGCCAGGCGAGGGTTCGCGCGGCTGCTGGGCCGCGGCGACCCGGACAAGACGCAGGCCGCGGAACGGCGGCTGGAGGAGACCCACGACCAGCTCACCCAGGCTACGGGCGCGGATCTGGAGCGTGTCCGGGCGATCCTGGAGGCGCAGTGGACGACCCGGCTGGCCGATCTGCTGGAGGACGACCCGGGCGTG
>JASHUI010000730.1:0-3379 GCA_030040095.1 Streptosporangiaceae bacterium
GGCGGCTGTGCGCGTCCATGGACCGTTGCAACCGGGTTGTGCATACGCGCGCCGTCCCGTTCGGAATGCCTGAGGCGAACGAAAGCACTCCGTGACCGGCAGCTAGGCGACCGCCAGAATGGAGGTGACCGCTCCAGGGGATCACGAGTCGCTAGCCCTCACCATGCTGCGCTATCCGATGCCCGGATACTGCGGCAGTGGCGATCCCGGCCGCACGGCGGACATCGCGCCGGTTGAGCCCAGCGTCGTGCGCGTGCTTGCCAGCTGAGCGCCGCCCCTGCCAGGCCGGTCGTGCCGTGCCGGATTCAATGCCCGGGCACGGCGCGACGGCGCAGCAGGATTAGCTGCTGTATTGGTGGGTGACAAGGCTGAAGGTCAGTTGCTGACCCTGACTGGTGCGGAGAATCAGCAGGCCCCCGCTGGCGGCGGTTACCGTCAGCGGGCCCGTGCCGGCCGGTGCCGCAAATGTGCCGAGGGCCGTCATTGGTCCACCGATCTCCGGCTCTGCGTAGAGGCTCAGTGCGCCTCCGGTGATCTTCGCTGTTGCGGGGTTGCTGGTGGCGCCCGCGTAGGCGAGGACCCATGTGCCGTCGACCGGGCCTTGGTACATGTCCCGGACCTCAAATGATGCGGCGGAGAAGGGCCCTTCGTGAATGTTCGTGATCCCGGCGCTTCGCTGCTGCGCAGCCTGGCCTGCCGCCGTGGCGGCTTTCAGGCCAGCCGAATAGGACGGCTTGACGTGGTGCTTGGCCTGCTCCTTGGCGAGCATGTTCTGCTCGGCGGTGATCAGGGCGAGCTTGGCTCCTGAGTAAGGGCCCGCAGAGCCGGAGGCTGTTCCGGTAAGGGTGACCAGCAGAGCAGCGCCGCTCCCCAGCAGGCCGACGGCCATGCCAGCCAGCCAGATCGGGCGCAGGCGCCGCCGCCGCTGGCGCGGCCCGCCGTCACGCTGCACCTTCCTATTCATCGTGAACCTCCAGTGAGTACGGCATCGTCTGCGCGCAGGATGAGTAGGCGTTCAGGTCATTCTCGAGCTGGTCCCACGCCTGCGTAGAGGTGTTCGTGCCGCTGTCGAGGTCGTTCTCGTCCAGCGGACCCTGGTAGTAGACCGGCCCGCTCTGATAGTTCGCGCCGTAGAGGCAGATCATGGTCCATTCGCTGGCAGTTGAGCTGTTGTAGATCTGTGGCGCGGTAACGGCCGGGACAGATCCGTACGACACGTACCACACGTCGTACTGGTCCCAGCCGTTGGCGCAGGCGCCATTGTCATAGCTCGACTGTGGGCAGTTGTCGGCCGAGCCGTAGTTCAGATAAAGGCTGCCACCGACGTCCGCGTATCCTTCGGACCACAGAATGGCGCTTCCTTCCGTGCTATAGCCTGGCTCAATGTCGTCACCGCCCAAGACGTAGACCTGGCCGATGTTGTCACTGACCCAATTCTGGACCGCCTCGACATCGTCGGCCCACGTTTCCCCGCCTGGCCTGTCGACGCCATAGTAAGAGTTGTTGGTGCCGATGGCGAGGTCGAGTGTGGAAGTGGTGTCACTGCCTGTGCAGACCCAATAGCCATCCGCGAACTCCTCGGAGAGGCTTTCCACTGTGGCGTTCGAGAAGACGGTCGTCCCGTTTATAGACAAGGCGCCGGTACGGCCATCGGTCTGGCCGCCGAAGTCGAGGAAGACCTCGCTGCCAGAGTAGCCGTGCTCAGAGTCGGACGTACCTTGGTTGCAGCCCAGGTTGTAGGCTTCCGAGGTACTGGTGGACAGCATGTAGTAGCTCCAGGCGCTGTGCGGCTTCGCAGGCGTAGCCTGCGCGGGCGTCAGGCCCGAAATCTCAAGTGCCATGATCGCAAGAGATGCAAGAGCTCCTGCCCATGCAAATCTGCTGCCACGGATCCGCTTAGCCCTGACCGATGCGATAGCAGGTATGCGTAACATTTGCACCGCCATGTATGACTATAACCTAAGAGGATTGCTGGCTTAAAGATGTGGTCGTCTTTATAGACATGCCTCTTTCTGCGCTCGAACGCGTAGCGGCAGCTGGATCCGTTTTGGGGCTAAAGCCGTCGGCGATAGCTCCACGACGGTTTCGTGCCTATTCGTACTTTGGCCAAGTCGCGATTCCCGGTAGTGGGACGCCGCATACGATGATCGCGATAACCGCACCCAATCTCTTGGCTTGCCTTACTCCACCTTCCCTTCGTCGCCGCGTTCCTTCGCGATGCATTCGGGCTTGGCGCGCCGCTGGCAGCCTTGGTGACCTCCCAGCACTGTGGCCGCTGTGCCCCGCGGCCGTCTGGTTAGCTGGCCAATGTCCAGACTGGCCTCGCGTTGCGGCTGGTCGTGGCGCCGCTGAAGACGCTCCGGCCAGACTGCGCCAGACGCCGGAGGGTACGCCGCAGCCGGGGAGTGCCTGGGACGGCCGTAGTCTGCATTACTGATAAGCCAGCAGATCGCTGGTAGAATGCGGCTGCCGCTAATGGCGCATAGCATTGCGATCTCGCGGTTGCGATGATCAAGCCGGGAGTCCTTCGTGGCTGTCGCTCCTCGCATCGGACCGGTCAGCGAGTTCTGCGCGCAGCTCGACGAACTCAGGATCGAATCGGGCGCCGGGGTTTCGCTGCTGGCAAAGCAGCTGAGCCTGAGCAGGGCGCAGCTTTACGCGATCCTGGCCGGAAGGATAAAGCGGCCACCTGATTGGGACCGGGTAGTCCGGCCGCTCGTCGATGTTTGCGCGCGCGGTGACCCCGCTGCCCTGGCGGCTTGGCGGCGTCGCCACGCCATCCTGACCGGAGTATGGGAGGAGCTGCGTCGTCGGGACCAGCTGCCTGCCGCCAGTGCCAAAATCGGCACGCCAGCGACGCGGGCGACGGAGTTCCCGCGGCAGCTCCCGGCGGCAGTCGCGTGCTTCACCGGCCGTGACTCTGAACTGGCCGCGCTGACTGGCCTGCTCGCCGCGCGCCCCCGAGCCCGGCCGCCCGCCGTGGTGATCTCGGCTATCGGCGGGACAGCGGGGGTCGGGAAGACCGCCCTGGCGGTCAAGTGGGCCCATCAGGTCGCCGGGCGGTTCCCGGACGGGCAGTTGTATGTGAACCTGCGCGGCTATGACCCGGCTGAGCCGGTGGCGGCGGCGGACGCGCTGGCGGGCCTGCTCCGGTCGCTGGGGGTGCCCGGCGCTGACATCCCGGACGGGACGCAGGAGCGGTCCCGGCTGTACCGCAGCAGGCTGGCGGGCCGCCGGATGCTGGTGCTGCTGGATAACGCTCGCGACGGTGATCAGGTGCGGCCCCTGCTGCCCGGGGATCCAGGCAGTATCGCGGTAGTGACCAGCCGGGACGCGCTGGCCGGGCTGGTGGCCACCGACGGCGCGCGGCGGCTGGACC
>JASHUI010000731.1:0-3700 GCA_030040095.1 Streptosporangiaceae bacterium
CCGGGCCCGGCGGCGGCCAGGCCCGCCCCGAGACCGGGCGTAACGGCCCCCCGGCTTTCAGAAGAAACTCAGAGGCCACCCATACTGGCGCCAGAGACTCGCAGAGCATCCTGAGAGCATGACGAGCACCATGGAGAACCCGCTCACGGCGCCCGGGCCGGCCGACGGCAGGCTCAGCACGCGGCCGGACGGCAGCCCGATCCGGGTCCTGGTCGTGGACGACGAGCCCAGCCTGGCCGAGCTGCTGGCCAGCGTGCTGCGCTACGAGGGCTGGGACATCGCCGTGGCCGAGGACGGCTCGTCGGCGGTCAAGACCGCCCGCGAGTTCCAGCCCGACGCCGTCGTCCTCGACGTGATGCTCCCCGACTTCAGCGGGCTCGAGGTGCTGCGGCGGCTGCGGGCCGAGCTGCCGCACGTCTGCGTGCTGTTCCTGACCGCGCGGGACTCGGTCGAGGACCGGATCGCGGGGATCACGGCGGGCGGCGACGACTACGTCACCAAGCCGTTCAGCCTGGAGGAGGTCCTGGCCCGGCTGCGCGGGCTGCTGCGCCGGGCCGGCGTCGCCCGCGCCCGGGCCGGCACCGCGCTGACCGTGGCCGACCTCACCATGGACGAGGACGCCAGGGAGGTGCGCCGGGGGGACGAGCTGATCGAGCTGACCGCCACCGAGTTCGAGCTGCTCAGGTTCCTGATGCGCAACCCTCGGCGGGTGCTGTCCAAGGCGCAGATCCTGGACCGGGTCTGGAACTACGATTTCGGCGGCCAGGCCCATGTCGTCGAGCTGTACGTCAGCTACCTGCGCAAGAAGATCGACGCGGGCCGGGAGCCGCTGATCCACACCGTCCGGGGCGTGGGTTACGTCCTGAAGCCGGGCGCCTGAGGCGGACCGGTGAACGCCGCGACCGGCCGGGCGCGTCGCTGGCTGGCGGGCCGGACCCTGCGCGGCCGGCTGATCGCCGGCCTGGTCGCGCTGCTGTTCGTGGCCTGCGCCGCGGTCGGCCTGGTCACGTACCTGAGCCTGCACGGGTTCCTGCTCGGCCAGCTCGACGACAATCTGCAGGCCGCCAGCATGCGCTTCACCGCCTGCGTGGACGGCCCGCCCCCGGGATTCCAGCCGCCGGGCTCGGGCGGCTCGAACGCGCAGCCCGGCGACCACGACGACCACCGCGGCGACCCGGCCATGTGCGCCAACACCCCGGGCCAGGCCGAGGGGACGTTCTCCGCCGCGCTCAAGTCCGGCGCGGTCACCACGGCGAACGTCACGTACGGCGACTGCAGCCTTTCCGCCGCCGACAAGTCCGCGCTGGCCCGGCTGCCGGCCAACGGCCAGCCCTACACCGAGCGGCTGTACTCCCTGGACGCCGACTACCGGCTGGTGGCCAAGCCGGGGGACAACGGGCAGGTCCTGATCACCGGCCTGCCGCTCAGCCCGGTGACCGACACGCTGAACAACGTCGAGCTCACCGAGGCCATCGTGTTCGCCGCCGCGCTCCTGCTCACCGGGCTGTTCGGCACCGGCTGGGTGCGGCTGTCGCTGCGGCCGCTGCGCCGGGTGACCGTGACCGCCGCCGAGGTGGCCAGGCTGCCGCTGGCCAGCCAGGTCGACCTGCCGCACCGCGTTCCCGACGCCGACCCGCGCACCGAGGTCGGCCAGCTGGGCGCCGCGTTCAACCAGATGCTCGGGCACGTGGAGAGCGCGCTCGCCCGCCGGGAGGCCAGCGAGTCGCGGCTGCGGCGGTTCGCCGCGGACGCCAGCCACGAGCTGCGGACCCCGCTGGCGGCGATCCGTGGTTATGCCGAGCTGGCCCGGCGCCACCGGGGCGCGCTCCCGGCCGAGGTGGAGCACGCCCTCGGCCGGGTCGAGTCGGAGGCGAACCGGATGAGCACGCTGGTCGAAGACCTGCTGCTGCTGGCCAGGCTGGACGCGGGCCGGCCGCTGGAGTCCCGGCCGGTCGACCTGACCCGGCTGGCCATCGACGCGGCCAGCGACGCCCGGGCCGCCGGGCCCGATCACCGGTGGCGGCTCGAACTGCCGGAGGGCGCCGTGCTGGTGACCGGCGACCGCCAGCGGCTGCACCAGGTGCTGGCCAACCTGCTCGGCAACGCCCGGACCCACACCCCGGCCGGGACCACGGTCACCGTGTCGCTGCGCCGCTCCGCGGCGGGCGACGCCGAGCTGACCGTGACCGACGACGGCCCGGGCATCCCCGCCGAACTGGTGCCGGACCTGTTCGAGCGGTTCGTCCGAGGCGACAGCTCCCGGTCCCGCGCCGCGGGCAGCACCGGGCTCGGCCTGTCGATCGTGGCCGCGGTCATCGCCGCCCACCACGGGACGGTCGGCGTGACCAGCGAGCCGGGCCGGACCCGCTTCGCGATCACCCTCCCCTTGCTCCGCCCGCTCCCACGCTCATAGGCGGCGCAGAGACCGGGCGCAGTCGGCGCCCATCATGATCATCCATCGTGGTGGGCATGGGATCGCCAGACAGAGTTCTTGACCGCCAGCCTGCGGTGGCACCGGCCGCGGCACCCCAGGTGGAGATCGTCGTCCCGGTGCGCAACGAAGAGCACGACCTCGGGCCCAGCGTGCGGCGGCTGCACGACTTCCTGCGCACGCGGTTCCCGTTCACCGCCCGGATCGCCATCGCGGACAACGGCAGCACCGACGCCACCTGGGTCGTCGCGCTGGCCCTGGCCGACGAGCTCGACCTGGTCCGCGCGGTCCGGCTGGATCAGCCGGGGCGCGGCCGGGCGCTGCGGTCGGTCTGGTCGGCCAGCGACGCGGAGGTCCTCGCCTACATGGACGTCGACCTGTCCACCGACCTGAACGCGTTGCTGCCGCTGGTGGCGCCGCTGCTGTCCGGCCACAGCGACGTGGCCATCGGCACCCGGCTGGCGCCGGGCGCGCGGGTGATCAGGGGCCCGCGCCGGGAGGTCATCTCCCGCTGCTACAACCTGCTGCTGCACGCGACGCTGCGGGTGGGCTTCTCCGACGCGCAGTGCGGGTTCAAGGCGATCCGCGCCGACCGGGCCCGGCCGCTGCTGGCGGTGACCGAGGACCCGGGCTGGTTCTTCGACACCGAGATGCTGGTGCGGGCCGAGCGGGCCGGGCTGCGGATCCACGAGGTTCCCGTGGACTGGACCGACGACGCCGACTCCCGGGTCGACGTGGTCGGCACCGCGCTCGCCGACCTGCGCGGCATCGTCCGGCTGGGCGGCGGGCGCGAGCTGGCCAGGTTCCTCGGTGTCGGCGTGGCCTGCACCGTGGCCTACATCCTTATCTACCTGGCCCTGCGCGGGGCAATGCCGGCGCAGGCCGCGAACGCGCTCAGCCTGCTGGTCACCGCCGTGGCCAACACCGCGGTGAACCGGCGGTTCACGTTCGGCGTCCGCGGACGGCGGCACGCGGTTAGGCACCAGGCCCGCGGGCTGCTGGCGTTCGGTGCCGGGCTGCTGCTCACCTCGGGCGCCCTGGCCGCGCTGCACGCGGTGTCGGCCCGCCCGGGGCGCGGGGCAGAGGTGACCGCACTGGTCGGCGCGAACCTGCTGGCCACGATCCTGCGCTTCGTCCTGTACCGAAGCTGGGTGTTCCGCGCCCGGACCGCACCGACCCGGCCCGCACCGCTGCAGCCTGCGCCGACCGGGCTCGCCCAGCCGGACGGGAGCGCCCGATGACCGCCGTCACCGCCACCCGCCCCGGGCA
>JASHUI010000732.1:0-5719 GCA_030040095.1 Streptosporangiaceae bacterium
GCAACGATGTAGGTGGCGTGCCGGTCCATGGCCATCTGCGGTCAGGAAGATCGGACCTTCGGCGCGCTCGCCGATGCGGCCCAGCCCGCTCGCGTGAGACTCGTAATCCCGGCCTGCGACTGGCGCGGGTCCAGCTCGTAGGCTTGGCGGGTCAGGCCGATGTAACCCAGGCGAATCGCTCGGTGCTGGTGTCACAAAGATCAGGGGAAGGTGACGCGGTGTCACCTTCCCCTGTGCAGATCGACGAGGCGGAGGACAGCTGGAGCTGCCGGAGGACGGGTGACGGGCGCCCGTCGGCAGCCCGCGCCCGCCGCAGTGATGTCAGTTACCCGGGATGTCCGGCACGTCGACGAAGCCGCTGGGCTCCAAGCTCATGAGGCTGACCACTACGCCGACGCCCCGCCCAATCCACTTCGCCTTGTTCTTGTCGACTCCCTTCCGCTCCAGGATGGCGCGAGTGGTCCGGTTCGCAATGAATCCAACCATCTTACTGCTCCCTTCTGTAAGGGCCACCGTTCGTTCTGGCCACATGCAAGCAGTATGCGGCTGGGTGCCTGCCGATTCCTCGTGGAAAACACGGCGGCCAAAACGGTGTTTCACCCAGCACGTGTGACGGGAACCCCGCGGAGGGCGCGCGGGCTTTCCCGCTGGACGCGGCGCCTGGCCTCGGGCTCCTTGTCAAGAGGGAAAACCCGTGCTTGCGTGCGTGATTTCCGCCATGCGGCGCTCCGGCCGAACGCTGATAATGTCGGTATGGCGCCAAGATCAGATGCTTGGGTCGGCGATGAAGAGTGGCGATCATCCGATCTGCAGCGAGTGGAAACCCTCAGGCTCGCCGAGATCGTGATGGCCATCATCTCGTCACGCCCGACGGCGCCGTGGGCGTCTGCCGCCGCTATATCAAGGGAAAAACGCGGCGGGGAATTTCTTGTGCACGTGCGGCTTCTCGAGAGAGATGTGCCGCTCTCGGAGGGGGCCGGGGAGCCGGCGGTGACCGATCACAGCAAAATCATCGTCGTCTTCAGCGCCGCCCGCCTTGGCCAGGACCTGGAGGATGCGTTCGCGGGCAACGACGTCATACTCCTCAGATGACAGCCCGCGGAGCACTCCGGCCCTGGGGTTGTCCTCTTGCTGTCTCAGCAGGCACGACGCTGAGCCTGGGCGCCCCTGGGCCCGGGCTCAGCAGCAACCGCAGGTCGCGTGTTAGGTGATTTCCACCACCGGGACTGAGACCTGCTTGGCGGCGAGTGTCAGCGCGTGATGGCCAAGGTGCGCGGTATGGTGAGCGGCGGTGACATGGCCTCCGATAGGGTCGAGCATCATGGCGCTGACGGCATATGCCGTAGCGGCGCCGGCAGTCGCCTTGGCCACGCGGCTGACTTTCTGGATGTCTTTCTCGGAACAGCCCTTTGAGCGCGCGTATTCCGAGGCGGCCCATCCGGCAACTGCAGCGGTCGCCGCGCTGACAACTGTCGATATCGGTATAGAGTGCATTGCCCTTCGCCTTCTTCGGGTTGGCCGCTACTACGGCTTCTATGTAGCATCCTGCTGCCGGACCGACGAGAATGGATCCGGGTGAGCACCGGTATTGACGCGGGGTTTCACGCTTGACACCGCTCCTTCTCCCTCATGGGCGGGCTCGATGGCCAGGGCGGCGGCGAGCCCAGTCGGGAGGACTGAATGGCGCCGGAGTCAGTTTTCCGAGGAGCGGAGGAAGGCCAGCACAGCCCGGACCCGGTTGTTGTCGGTGTCGGTCTGGTCGAGCCCGAGCTTGGTGAACACGTTTGTCACGTGTGTCTCGACGGTCCGCGGGCTCAGGAAGAGCTGGTTGGCGATCCCGCGGTTTGAACGGCCTTCGGCCATCTGGCGCAGCACGGCGCGCTCGCGCTCGTTGAGCATGTCGATCTTGCTGGGCTTGAGGCTCCGGTCGAGCAGCCGCCGGACAATCACCGGGTCCAGCACGGTCTCGCCTTCAGCAACCCGTCTGAGGCTGTCCATGAGCGCGCCTGCGTCTGTGACCTTGTCTTTCAGCAGGTAGCCGACGCCCGTGCGCACGGTCTCGAGCAGCTGGCTCGCGTACCTGGTCTCGGCGTATGTGGACAGTACGAGGATGCCCAGCTTCTGGTACAACCTGCGAAGCTCCGCGGCCGTCTTGATGCCTTCATCCGTGAAGGAAGGCGGCATCCGGATGTCGAGCATGGCGACGTCCGGCAGGTCTGCTCTGATGACCGCCAGCAGCTCCGGGCCGGACTGCGTGCTGGCAGTGATCTCGGCACCGGAAACTTCCAGCAGCATTACCAGGCTGCTGCGGAAGATCCCTGAGTCCTCTGCGATCGCTACGCGCATGGAATCCTTACCTTGAGATGAGTCCCATGGCCTGGAGGGCTGTGGACAGTGAGTTCTCCGTCGAGGGCGCTGACACGGTCGCGCATGTTGGCGAGCCCCTGGCCGTCCGAAACGCCGCCTATGCCGTCATCGGCGATCTCCATCTCCAGGGCGGACTTATCGATGCGGACCAGCACGGTAGCGCCGCTGGCCCCGGCATGCTTCACCACGTTCGCCAGTGCTTCGCACGCAACGAAGTAGGCCGTCGCCTCGGCCGCAGGTGTCGCGCGAGACCCCGAGGCGCTGACGCGCACTGGCAACGGAAGCCTCTCGGCAATGTCGTCCAGCGCTGCGGCCAGGCCGCCGTGCGACAGCAGCGCTGGATGGATCCCGTGCGCCAGGTCACGCAGCTTGCCGAGGACTATGTGCATCTCGTCTCGGGCCTGCTCGAAGGCGGCCTTTGCCTGCGGATCAGCGGTCCGGGTCATCGCGGCCGAGAGCTGGGCAGCCAGCGCCAGAAGATGCTGCTGTGCCCCGTCGTGCAGGTCACGCTCGAGCCGACGTCGTTCCGCCAGGCCCGCTTCGACGATGCGTGCCCGCGACGCACGGACCTGCTCCAACTCGGCCCGTGCCGCTCGCGCCTGAAGCTCAGCGTTTTTCAGGGCCAGCCCGCTTGTCTGTACCGCGGCATCGAACAAGCCGCGGTATCTGGCCAGACTCGGGTCTGCCAATACCACTGCGATCGGCGCGCCCGCCTCGCTGCGGATGAACTCCACCAACCTGTCGGCTGGCTGACCATGCGGTAGAGGGGACTCCGCACCGTTGCCGGCCTCGTCAGCGCTGCCCGCGGCGGCGTTGCCGTCGCCGGTCGGCGCCGCGTCTGAAGCGGATAGATCGAGGATGTCGAGGGTCGGATCATGCAGTGCGGCACGCAGCGCATCGCGTACCACGCCGGCTTCCGCGCCGCCGGACAGCTGGGCGGTAAGCCCTGCGATAGTGCGGAACAGCAGTCCGCGCTGAGTCGCGGCAACCAGGAACGCGAGCGGCAGCGCCAGGTCGACAACGCTCTCCACGAGATAAGCGTCATTGGGGTTTGAGCTGAACATCTGGGCGATGGCCGACGCGATCGCGGCGACCGCGGCCCCCAGGCCGGCCACGATAATCGGCGGAATGACGATCCGGTCCAGGCCTTTAGCCTGTCTGAGCCGCATCACGAGCAGCACCATGAACGTTACGCCGAAAAGCCCCTCACCCGCATTGACGACATAATTGATGACGTCATTGAGCTGCACGTCCGGAAGGAGGGCAGGCCACGAGGATGCGGTCGCACCGACCCATGCCGCTTTGGACGTCACGGCAATCAGGGTGCGGCCGACCAGCATCCAGCCGACAAGAAGCCCGAGATACAAGCGCTGGTATGTCGGCAGCGAGGGCCTCAAGTATCGAAGCAGCGCCCAGGCCCCGAACACCCGGTCCATCGCACCGAAGACAAGGGTGTAGAAAACAAACGGGGCCCAGGTCCAGGAGATGAAGTCGGCAGAGCGTAGTATGCCGCCCACGATCAGTGCCCATGCGACAGCGCGCTGCCCGGGCTCCTCGCGAAGCATCAGCCCGGTAAACACAAAGGCCAGCGAGGCCGCCAAATTAACCGCGGCCAGCGCCATGTCTTGCGTCCATTGCGGACCCTGAACCGCGGCGCAGAAGCATCCGGTGACGATGAGAACGGCAACTGTCGTCAGCGACGAACGACGATCACGCCAGCCTAACCTGTCCCATGCCTGCAAGTCCTCAGGGGTGCCTGCTGCGGCACCGGGGGGATTGACAGCCCCAGCCACCCGGACAGAACTGGCACCCATTCCCCGATCCATTCGACGCGACACGCGACAGGCCACGGCACGGTGCGCGCCCGCAGCAGCCGTTGAGACCGGAATAGCTCAAGCCGATGACAGTCGTCAAGCGCGGCGGTCCCCATCCGCGGTTCCCCTGAAAGCGCGGACACTCTGTTGAGCTGATCTTGTCGTCCCCCGCTTCCTGATTGCTGCCATATAACGCCGGGAGGGCAGGCGCGGTCAAGGTGGAGCACCCGCAGGGTGGTGCCGTCAGGCAGGTGTCCAACCCCGTCCTCGTCGGCGGTGGGCGGGTTGAGCAAGCGGGCGCCCGGAACGGGCCTGGGCGCGGGCCGTAGTCCTGGCCTTGGCGATCGCCGTTAGCGTTATTCTTTGCCTTCCTCGGCACACCGCCGCCTCTGGCTCGCCGGATCCCAGGACCCGGGCTTCGGCCAGCAGGCTGGCTGCTAAATCGACAGCTAGTGGGCTAACCTGTTAGCTAACCGTTAGATAGCTAGTCATCGATCGGAACCCTGCTGTCGGCGATGAGAGTGGGCGGAGGCTGGGGCCATGGGCCGGATCTTGCTCGTGGGCCGACTTGCTGTCAGGGATCTGGGGCGGCGGCGCGCCGAGGCCGCGTTGATGATCACCGTCATCGCGGCCGCAACGGCCACGCTTAGCCTCGGGCTGGTGCTGGGCGGGGTGACCGGCGACCCTTACTGGCATACCAGGTCGCTAACGGCCGGGCCCGACGTGGTCGCCCAGTCCGGCACGCCGGGGAAGGTCGCTGGTCCTCCCGCCAGCTTGACCGCGCTGGAGCGCGCGCCTGGCGTCATCGGCTACAGCGGGCCGTATCCTGTCGCCTCGCCCACGCTGCGGGCGAATGGGCACACGGTGCCGTCCGCGGTGGCGGGCTTTGTGGCCGAAGGGCGGGACCAGGCGCCGGCGTCGGTTGACCAGCCGAAGGTGATCCAGGGAACCTGGGTGCGGCCGGAAGGAGTCGTGATCGAGCCCACCTACGCGGCCCAGCTTGGCGTCCGTACCGGTGAGATGATCACCTTGAACGGTCGGCCGTTCCGGGTCGCCGGGCTCGCGGTCACCGCCGCCTGGCCGTCGGTGAACGCCCCGGGGCTGCTTTGGCTCACCCAGGCTGATGCCCGGAGCCTAGCCACGGCCACCGAGCCGCTGTCCTGGCTGCTGAACCTCAGGATCGCAAATCCGGCGATCGCAACCGCGTTCGCCGACGACCACAGTACGGATAACTTGTCCCTGGGCTCGTGGCAGCAGATCGGCAGCCAGGACGGCAAGGAACTGCAATTCGAGCAGGAAGCCCTGGTCGTGGGCAGCTGGCTGCTCAGCATGCTCGCTATAGCCAGCGTGGCGGTACTGGTCGGCGGCCGGATGGCCGAACAGGCTCGGCGGGTCGGGCTGCTCAAAGCGGTAGGCGGCACCCCGCGGTTTGTCGCAGGCGTGCTGCTGGTCGAGCACCTCATGCTGGCGCTGGTCGCTGCGGCGGCTGGGCTGGCATGCGGATGGCTGGCCGCTCCGCTGCTCAGCAGCCCGGTTGA
>JASHUI010000733.1:0-2847 GCA_030040095.1 Streptosporangiaceae bacterium
ATGATCGGGTCCGGCGGACGAGACGTGAACGCCCTCGCGCTTGCCGTCCCGGATCCGGCAGCGCCGCACGAGCGGGGCCGCCGTGGCCTCCACCCGCACTCCGGCGCCGGAGGGCCCGCAGATGTCGCAGTCCTCGAACACGCCGGAGGCGAAACCACGGGCATGGATGCCGTCGCCCGCCGGGCCGTTGATGCGCAGCCCGCTGACGTCCGGCGCCGCGCCGGCGTCGAGCAGGACGCCGGGGCCGCCGATGTCCGACAGCGTGCCGCCGCGCACGGTGGCGCGGCTGTCACCGGCGAGGACCAGCCCGGCCCCGGCCACCTGCCGGACCCGGCAGTCGCGCAGCTCGGGTGCCGCGTCGCCGACGATCTCGATCCGGCCGCCGGTCACCGTGCAGCGCTCGAGCACGGCCCTCCCGCCGGTCACGATGACCGCCGGGCCGCCGCCCGGCGCCGGCTCGACGCCGAGATCCCTGATCGTGCCCGCGCCGGCGGCCACGGTGAACGCCGCCCCGCCGGTGCCGATCACGCGCACGGTGCCGGCGCCCTTCTCCGCGACCACGGTCACGGTCCGGTCCAGCACGATGCTCTCCCGGTACTCGCCGGGCGCGACGGACACCATGCCGCCGTCGGCCACGGCCCTGATGCCCGCCGCGATCGTGCGCTGGGTGCCCCAGCCCCGGCCGCCCACCCTGACCCACGCCGTGCTCATCGCCGCCTCACCCGGTGCAGGACAGCCTGACCTGGGAGACGGCTATATGCGCGTAGGTCACCACGTTGCCGTACCAGTCGAGGCCGGAGCTGATGAGCTTGACCGTGAGCACGCCGCTGGGCACCCGGAAGGTGCCGGCGGCGGCCCAGCTGCCCCGGCCGGTGGTCTGGTTGATGGTGAACGAGCCAGCGGGCGTGCCCGACGCGGTGGCGGCGTCATAGACCAGGTACTGGGCGGGGTTGCCGCCGACGTGCTCGTTGGAATGGTCGTCCGGCACGTAGACGGCGACCCGGCAACTGCTCCGCGCGGCGGTGTCCAGGTGGAAGGTCCACAGCGCGTAGTTCGTCGGGTCGGGCTGCGTCGCGCTGCCGGACATCGGCATCGCGTCGAAGCCCCCGTCGCATCCCTGCTGGTGCCACCCGCCGGCCGGCACCTCGATGAAGCCGTCGAGCCCGTCGGCGTACCAGCCGGCCTCGGTGAAGCTCGCCCGCGGGCTCTGGCGGCAGCCGTACCCGCTCAGTGCGGTGAAGTCGGCGGCCGCGGCGGCCCTCACGGGCTTGACCGTCGCGCGGGCGGACGGCGCCGCGAGCGCACCGTGACCCTTGGCCGGCCTGGTCAGCACGCCGTAGCCGAAGGCGCCCGCCGCGGCGAGCACCATGACCAGGGCGGCGGCCAGCAGCACCGGGCCCGCGCGCCCGCGCTCGATGCCCCGCACGTGATCCGTGAACGCCGGCGCCAGGCTGCGCCGGTCCTGTCCAGATACCTGGTCCTGTTCAGACACCTGATCACCTTCTGGTCTTTCCCGCCGGCCTTCCGGCGGCGTCGTGCGGTGGCCGCTGGCTCCGGTCCGGCCGGGCGGACGTAAGCGGCGCGTTAGCGGCGCGTGAGCGAGCCCGGCCAGCATGCCTGCATCGGGTATCGGCAACTCGCAGGGCAGCGGGCCGCCTCCGGCTCGCGGTGAGGAGCAGCGCGTGACGACGGTCGCGATCGTCGAAGGCAACACGATGATGAGAGCCGGCATCGAGCAGGTGATCCAGCGCAGCGAGCGGCTGCGGATCGTCGCGTCGGTGGGCACGGTCGAGGAACTCGAGCTGCTCACGGCGCGGCCCGACGTGATCGTGCTCGACCTGGCCGCGTGCCGGGCCCAGGACCCGGTGCGGGTCGTGTCGGCGCTGGCCGAGCACGCCGTCGTGCTGGCGATGCCCGCCAGCGACGGCGGCCACGAACTGCTGTCCCTGCTCCAGGCCGGTGCCTGCGGCCTGGTGACGCACGACACCGGCGCCGACGAGTTCCTGGCCGCCGTCGAGGCCGTCGCGCTGGGCAGCGTCTACCTCGCGGGCGGGGTGGCGAGGACCGTGGGCGCGGAACTGCGGCACCGCCCGATCAGCGAGCCGCGGGGGCTGACCCGCCGCGAGATCGAGACGCTGCGGCTGCTCGCGTACGGCCATACCCACCGGCAGATCGCGCGCCGGCTCGGCCTGACCGAGACAACGGTCAACACCTACGTCAAGAGGATCCGCGCCAAGCTGAACGCCGGCAACAAGGCCGAACTGACCAGGATGGCCATCGACCTGGGCTACGCGACGACAGGCGAGGCTTCTCGCCGCCTGCGCCCGGCCCTCGTCCCGCAGGCCGCCATCGCCCCGGGAGCCCAGGTCCGCGCGGGGACCAGCGACCGCACCGGAGCCACGGGGGCGGCGGCGGGTGTCGCGGTGGTGGCCCGGATCTCGCCTCGAGTGGGCGTCCCTCCCGTGCACGGCGTCGCGCACGGGGGTGCCGTCGCGATGCGGGCCGTCGTCAGGTGACCGCACCGCGTCTCGCGGCCGCCCGCTGATCGCGGTCACACGTGCCGGCCCATGCTCATCATGGTGCCGAACAAGCCGAACATCCCCGCGGCCAGCGGGAGGGCAGCGATCGCGCACGTTACGGACGCCAGCCGGGCCCAGGCCGGCCACCGCTCCTGCGCCTTGTCCCCTAGCGCCACCCGATGGAACCCCATGCCCGCGCCCGCGGCGACTGCCGCCACCCCCAGCGCCAGCCCGGCGACCGGCGGCAGCCAGGCCGGAGCGCCAACGGTGCGCGGCGCGGCGAGCGTGATCACATAGAGGCCGGTCGCGCCGGACAGGATCGGCGGCA
>JASHUI010000734.1:0-3117 GCA_030040095.1 Streptosporangiaceae bacterium
CCACACCGCCAGCACCGCCACCACCATGTCCACGCCCCGGCGCAGGCACACCCCCACCACCGACTCCGGCCCCACCCCCGCACCCCGCAACAACCCCGCCAGCCGCCCCGCCCGCGCCACCAGCGCCAGGTACGTCAGCCACCGGCCACCCGACACCCCCGCCACCGCATCCGGCGCCGCCACGGCCCGCTGCCACACCAGCCCGTGCGCCCCGCCCTCGCCCGGCACCGGCACCGCCGTGTCATTCCAGCCGCGCAGGAGCTGGTCCCGCTCCGCCGCCCCCAGCAGCGGCACCTCCGCGACCCGCAGCCCCGGATCGGCCGCCACCGACCCCAGCAACCGCACCAGGTGCCCCGCCAGCCGTTCCACCGTCGCCGCGTCGAACAACGCGGTCGCGTACTCCACCGCCCCGGCCAGGCCCTCGCCCGCATCGGCCAGGATCAGCCGCAGGTCGAACCGGGCCAGCGCCGCCACGTCCGCGTCGGTGTCGGGGCCGCCGCGGCCCTGGTTCGCCGCATCCGGTCCGGCCCCCTGCTCGTCGTCGGTGAAGTAGTTGAGGAACACCTGGAACAGCGGGGTGCGGGACCGGTCCCGCTCGGTGACCAGCTCGTCCACCAGCCGCTCGAACGGCAGGTCCTGGTGGGCATAGGCGTTCAGCGCCATCGCCCGGACCCGGGCCAGCAGCCCGGTAAACGACGGGTTGCCCGCCAGGTCGGTCCGGGTGACCAGCGTGTTCACGAAGAAGCCGATCAGGCCCTCGGTCTCGGCCCGGTTCCGGCCCGCCACCGCCGTGCCCACCACGATGTCATCCAGCCCCGTGTACCGGCCCAGCAGCACCGCGAACCCGGCCAGCAGCGTCATGAACATCGTCACGCCGTTGTCCCTGGCCAGCTCCCGTAGCCGGCCCGCCACGTCCGCCTCGACCGCGAACCTGGTCAGCGCGCCGGCCGTGGAGCGCACCGGCGGGCGCGGCCGGTCGGCCGGCAGCTCCGTCGCCGGAGCCCCGGCCAGCTGACCCCGCCAGTACGCCAGCTCCGCCTCCAGCACCTCCCCGGCCAGCCACCCCCGCTGCCACACCGCGAAGTCCGCGTACTGCACCGGCAGCGGCGGCAGCGGGTCCGGCGTCCCCGCCCGCACCGCCTCGTACGACACGGCCAGCTCGCGCCGGAAAATCCGCCCGGACCACTCGTCGAACGCGACGTGATGCACCGACAGCACCAGCACGTGGTCATCGGCCGCCAGCCGGACCAGGCAGGCCCGGATCACCGGGCCGGCGGCCAGATCGAACGGCGCGACCGAGTCCGCCGCCACCAGCGCCTTGGCCGCACCCGCCGGATCCCCGGCGCCCGATACATCGGCCACCGGCAGCGGGAACCCGGCAGGCGGGTCGATCACCTGGACCGCCGGCCCGTCCGGCCCCGCGACCAGCCGGGTCCGCAGCGCCTCGTGCCGCGCCACCACCACGCCCAGCGCCGTGCCCAGCGCCGCCACGTCCAAGACCCCGCCCAGCCGCACCGGCGTCGGCACGTTGAACTCCGCCGACCCCGGCTCGAGCTGGTCCACGAACCACAGCCGCTGCTGCGCGAACGACAGCGGCAGCGAACCGTCGCGGGAGACGGAACGGATGCGCGGAGGCGCCACTCCGGGACCTGCCGAGCCGAGCACCGCGGCCAGCCCCGCCGCCGTCGGATGATCGAACAAAGCCGCCAGCGGCACCTCGGCCCCGAACGCCTCCCGGATCCGGGAGATCACCTGCGTGGCGAGCAGGGAGTGGCCGCCCAGCTCGAAGAAGCTGTCGCCCACCCCGACGCGGGTCAGCCCGAGCACCCGGCCGAAGATCCCGGCCAGCAGCTCCTCGGCGGGCGTCGACGGCGGGATGTACCCGCCGAGGTCCGGGCGGGCTCCGGCCGGCGCGGGCAGCGCGGCCTTGTCCACCTTCCCGTTGGCCGTCAGCGGCAGCGACGCCAGCTCGGTGAACACCGAGGGCACCATGAACTCCGGCAGCCGCCCGGCCAGGTAGGCCCGCAGCTCACCGGCTGGCGGCATTCCCGCCGCCGGGTCGGCGGGCACCAGGTAGGCGGTCAGCCGGTCCGCGGCGGGCTCGGCGGTCACCACGGCCGCGGCCACCGCCGGATGCCCGGCGAGCGCGGCCTCTACCTCGCCCGGCTCGACCCGGAACCCCCGCACCTTCACCTGGTCGTCGACCCGGCCCAGGAACTCCAGCACCCCGCTCTGGCCGCCCGGGCGAGCACCGCCGCCGGGCAGCCAGCGGACCCGGTCCCCGGTCCGGTACAGCCGGCCACCGTCCGCGGCGAACGGGTCGGCCACGAACCGCTCCGCGGTCAGCCCCGGACGCCCGGCATACCCGCGGGCCACCTGCGGCCCGCCCAGCCACAGCTCCCCCGCCACCCCGCACGGCACCAGGTCCAGCCGGGGGTCCAGCACGTACGCCCTGGTGCCCGGAAGCGGTCCGCCCACCGGCACCGCGCGGTCCGGCCCGTCCACCGCCTCTACCACGCCGTAGGCCGAATCGACCGTCGCCTCGGTCACCCCGTACCCCGCCAGCACCCGCACGGCCGGCCCGAAGGCCGGCAGCGCCCGGGCCGCCGCGCCCGTGCGCCACACGTCGGTGGTCACGACCAGCAGCCGCAGCCCGCTCAGCCGTCGCCCGCCCTCGGCGAGGTGGGCGGCCAGCGCGTCGGCGTACCGGGGCGCGCACTCCAGCGCGCCGATGCCCAGGTCGTCCAGGGCCCGCGACCACTGCGCCACCGAGAGCCGCAGCCCGGGCTCACCCAGCACCAAGGTCCCGCCCGACCCCAGCGCGCGCGCCACGTCGCCGGTGAACACGTCGAAGCTCACGCTGGCCAGCGACAGCCACCGGTACCTGGCCGTCCCGAAGTGCGCCGCCGACCAGCCGGCGAACACCGCCGCCAGGCCGCCGTGGGTGACCAGCGTCCCCTTCGGCGCCCCGGTCGACCCCGACGTGTACACCACCGCGGCCAGTTGTCCCGCGACCACCGTCGCCGCGGTCTGGTCCGGTGCCCCCGCCGGGGCCAGCGCCAGCCGCGGGTCGTCCAGCCACAGCGCCCGGCCGTCCAGCTCGCCGGCCAGGCCCGC
>JASHUI010000735.1:0-3327 GCA_030040095.1 Streptosporangiaceae bacterium
CCATGCTCACCGGCAGCCCGGCATCCTCGAGACGCTCCTGCCAGACGGCGGCGTTGTCGGTCCGCAGCACCGCCTCCATCTCGGTCTTGAGCTCGGCCTGGTTGCTGGTCCGGTCGACGTTGCTGGCGAAGCGTGCGTCCTTGACCAGTTCCGGCTTGTCCAGGGTGTCGGCCAGGATGGTGAACAGGTGGTCGTTCCCGCAGCAGATGGCGATGAGCTGGTCGGCGCACTGGAACGTGTCGAACGGTGCCATGGACGGGTGGCGGTTGCCGATGCGGTGCGGGCGCTCATGGACGCCGAGGGCGTCCATGAGCCCCTGCTCCAGGGTCGCGAACGTGGCGTCGAGCATGGCCACGTCGATGGTGGTTCCCTTGCCGGTGCGCTCCCTGGCCGCCAGCGCGGTGACGACGCCGCAGTAGCCGAAGATGCCGCCCAGGATGTCGGATATGGACGTTCCGACCCTGGTCGGGCCTCCGTCCGGCTCGCCGGTGGCATCCATGATCCCCGAGATGGCCTGGATGACGGTGTCGTAAGCCGCCTCCATGTGCAGCGGGCCATACTGGCCGAAGCCAGAAATGGAGCACACGATCAGCCGCGGGTGCTGCCGGACCAGCCTGGCCGGGTCGAGGCCGAGCCTGGCCATGACGCCGGGGCGGAAGTTCTCCACCACGACGTCCGCCTTGGCGATCATCGATTCGGCTACCGCGAGGTCGCCTGGGTTCTTGAGATCGAGCGCGATGCTCTCCTTGCCGAGGTTGGCGAACCGGTAGTACTCCGAGGTGCCGTCGCTGGCAAAGGGGCCCATCTGCCGGGTGTCGTCGCCGGTGCCCGGCCGCTCGATCTTGATGATGCGTGCGCCCGCGTCGGCGAGCATCCGGGTGCATGTCGGCCCGGCCAGGACCCGGGTGAAGTCCACGACCGTGATGTGCTCGAGCGCGTGCGGCTTGGACGGATCGAGGTGCTCTTGCGGTGTGGCGGCGGCGTGGGCGCCGCTGTGATTGGTCACGGGATCTCCTTCGGTGCCAGCGAACGGCCGGGTGACCGGCCGGCCCCGGCGGGCTGGCGGCGCGTCAGTGCGTCAGCTGCAGCGGGCTGCTGGTGTTCATGGCGGCCAGGTGGCCGCTCTCGGTGCCGGCGGCCGGGTCTATGACGGCGTTGATGAGGGACGGCACGCCGGCGTCGAGGGCCTCGCGCAGCGCATGGCCGAGTTCGTCGGGCGTGTCCGCTTGGTAGCCGACGCCTCCGAAGGCCGCGATGAGCCTGTCGTAGCGGCTGGAGCGCAGCAGGATCGTCGGCGCGGGGTCGGCCGAATGGGTGTTGACCTCGTCGCCCTTGTAGATGCCGCCGTTGTTGAAGACCACCGTGACGATCGGCAGGTGGTAGCGGCAGATTGTCTCGATCTCCATGCCGCTGAACCCGAACGCGCTGTCGCCTTCGACGGCGACGACGGGCTTGCCGGACTCGACGGCCGCCCCGATGGCGTAACCCATGCCGACGCCCATGACGCCCCACGTGCCGGAGTCCAGCCGGTGCCGTGGCTGGTACATCGGCACGATGTCGCGGCCGAAGTCGAGCGTGTTCGCACCCTCGTTGACCAGGTAGACGTCGCGATGGTCGTCGAGCACGTCACGTATGGCGCGCAACGCGGTCGAGAAGTTCATCGGGCTGGCGTCAGCCTCGAGCCTGGCGCGCATCTTCGCGACGTTCTGCGCCGTCCGGTCCCTGATCGCCTCCGGCCAGGCGGGCGGCACGGCGACCTGGCCCGGATGCAGGGCATCGTTGAGCGCGGCGATAACCGAGGCGATGTCGCCGACCAGCGGTGCCTGGATCGGCCGGTTGCTGTCGATCTCCACTGGGTCCGCGTCGACCTGGATGAATCGCGCCGCTGCCGACCAGCGGGGCGGCGCTCCGTGCGCGAGCAGCCAGTTCAGCCGGGCCCCGATCAGCATGACCACGTCGGCCTGCCCGAGGACCAGGGAGCGGGCCGCGGCCGCCGACTGGGGATGGTTGTCGGGGAGCAGGCCTTTCGCCATCGACATCGGCAGGTACGGGATCCCGGTGGTCTCGATGAACGACCGGATGGCCTGGTCGGCCCGGGCGTAGGCGGCCCCCTTGCCGAGGACGACGAGAGGACGCTCAGCCTGCGCGAGCAGGTCCAGCGCCCGGGCGACGGAGTCAGGCGACGGAATCTGCGCTGGCGCCGGATCGACCGGCCGTACCAGCGACGCCCGCCCGGCCTCGGCGGGAATCGTGGACCTGAGCAGCGCCGCGGGCAGATCGAGATAGACCCCGCCGGGCCGGCCGGACAGCGCGGCCCGGATCGCACGTGCCACGCCCACGCCGATGTCCTGCGGCCGGTCCACTCGGAACGCGGCCTTGGTGAAGGGCCTGGCGGCATTGAGCTGGTCCAGTTCTTCGTAGTCTCCCTGTTGCAGGTCGACGATGTCGCGCTCGCTGGACCCGCTGATCTGGATCATCGGGAAGCAGTTCGTTGTGGCGTTGGCCAGTGCGACCAGGCCGTTGAGGAAGCCCGGCGCCGACACGGTCAGGCAGACGCCCGGTCGCCCGGTCAGATACCCGGCCGCGGCGGCGGCGTGGCCGGCTGCCTGCTCCTGCCGGAACCCGATGTAGCGGATCCCCTTGGCCTGGGCTATGCGGGCAAGGTCGGTGACCGGGATACCGACGACGCCGTACATCTTTTCGAGGCCGTTGGCCTGAAGCGCTTCGACGGTAAGCGTGAAACCGTCAATAAGCTCTACACCACCATCTGCGCTGCCATTGCCGGCATTCAATGACATGACCAAGCTCCTGTCCGGATTCGTTTGCCCGCCGAGGACGAGTTCCGGCGATGACCTTCGCGGCCGGCGCGATGGATTGCGCCGGGGTCTGCGCGCTACACCTGCCCTCTGGGGCGCCTACGGAAACGTTGCCGAAACAGGTGGCCCCTGGGGGCGGCGTCCGGTCACCCGGGCTCCGTGACGCACTCGACCGTCATGAAGTCCGGCCCGGCCGGGCCGTCCGCGCGCCGGGCGGTGAGCCGGACAACGCCGCCGGGCCGTACCTCCCCGGCCAGGCCGACGGCGTCGCCGGCGAAGACCGGAGCCTGGGCCCGGAAGCTCACCCCGGTAACCAGCAGCGCGGGCAGGTCGAGCCGGATCAGTTCCAGCATCGCCAGCAGCAGCAGCGGGCCGTGCACGACCAGGCCCGGGTATCCCTCGACGGACGTGACGTACGGATGGTCGTAGTGGATCCGGTGCGGGTTGCTGGTGGCGGCGGAGAAGCGCTGCAGCGCGACGGAGTCGGCGCGGAAGACCGCCCGCAGCGGCT
>JASHUI010000736.1:0-5725 GCA_030040095.1 Streptosporangiaceae bacterium
CGATCAGCACCGCCACCAGCAGGAGAACCGCGATCACCGCCACGCGCCGCGGCCACCCGCGGGGCTCGCGATCCCCGCCCTGGCCCAGGATGTCAGGCATGGCCGCACCGCCCAGAGCACGCTGGTGTCTAGCCCCGACGATACTTCGCCCGGAGCCGCTGCCAGAGCCGGGCCAGGGCGGCCCCGCCGAGCACGGCGGCGCCGAGGACCACCGCCAGCACTCCGAGGCTGCCCAGGCCGATCGCGACCAGGGAGCTGGCCGAGCTGTCCGACGAGGAGTGGTCGGCGACCAGGTAGGCGAGGGCCAGGCTGGCCACCATGCAGATTCCGCCGAAGGCTGCGAGGGCCAGGCCGAGCCACACGGGCACCGGCGGGCCGCTATGCTGCGCGGGGTTGCTCACGCTGTCCACGCTAGGGACGGCGCGCCCGGCACGCCTGAGCACAACTACTCAGGCGGCAACCGCCGGCCGGCGACCGCGGGGGGCCGTGCGGCCCGGCTGGCCCCGAGGCGTAGCGTTCAAGAAATGCCTCCCCACCCTCCTTGGAGGCCCGATGACCAAGCAGGATCCGGACAAGCTGCCCGAAGAGGACGTGCTGCCCGAGGAGTATCACCGCAGCCGCCGGGTGCACGGCGGCATGCCGACCCGCCTCGACGACGACCGGCTGGCCCGCCTGACCGAGGAGGAGCGGGTGCAGGCCGGCGTGGACGACTACGACCGGGACGAGGTGCCGCCCGCGACCGACGAGCCGCCGCAGTCGTTCGATGTGACCGAGACCGACGAGTACCAGGAGGCGCGGGCGGAGATCCGGCGCGAGTACGACAAGGACGAGCTGGAACTCGAGCACGAGCGCAGCCCGTTCCCGCCCTCGCACTACGACGAGTGAGACGCCCGCTGCCCCTGCCCACGGCGGGCATACGGCGGCTACCTTAAAGGGGAACCGACCGCAGAACGACCCGGTGTGGCAGGGCAGATGACCGATCATGTGGCGACGTCGCCATCGGCCGGGGCCATCCGCCTCGCCGACCTGCCGATGGCCGAGAGCCGGACCGCGGCGTACGCCCTGGTCCGCGAGGCTGGGCCGGTCGCCCGCGGGGCCCGCGGCGGGTACCTGGCCGTGTCCGCACAGACCGTCGAGTTCGTGCTGAGACATCCCGAGCTCTTCTCGTCCAAGCGGGCGTTCGACGCGGTGGGCAGCCCGCTGCCGATGGTGCCGATCGCGTTCGACCCGCCGGAGCACGCGCGGTACCGGCGCGTGCTGCAGCCGTTCTTCAGTCCCCGGGGCACGGCGTCCTGGCTGCCGATGGTGCGGGGGCTGGCCGGGGAGCTGATCGACTCCTTCGCCGGGCGGGGCGAGTGCGACCTGGTCGCCGAGCTGGCCGTGCCGCTGCCCGCGCAGGTGTTCCTCACCCTGTTCGGATTCCCGCTCGAGGACCGGGACCGGCTGATCGCCTGGAAGGAGGCGCTGCTGCACAATTTCGGGTTCCAGGCGGCCGAGCCGCCGTCGGAGCGGGCGGCCAGGGTGGGCGCGGAGCTCTACGGCTACCTGGTGGAGCACATTGGCCGGCGGCGGCGCCACGGCGGCGACGGGGACCTGCTCGGGCGGCTGCTGGCCGACGGCGGCGAGGAGCGGCTCAGCGACGACGAGATCCTCGGCCTGTCGTTCCTGTTCGTGCTGGCCGGCCTGGAGACGGTGACCTCCGCGCTCAGCACCGCGTTCGCCGCGCTCGCCGTCCGGCCCGAGCTGCGGCGCCGGATCGCGGCGGACCCGGCCGTGATCCCGGACGCGGTCGAGGAGTTGCTGCGCTTCGACGGGCCGGTGGTCTTCGTGCCGCGGATCGCGGTCGATGACGTCGAGCTGGCCGGGCGGCTGATCCCGGCGGGCTCGTACGTGATGGTCGTGATCGCGGCCGCCAACCGGGACCCCGCCGAGCACGCCGACCCGGACACGATCGATGTCGGCCGCCAGGAGAGGCACCTCGCGTTCGGGGTCGGGCCGCATCGCTGCCTGGGCTCGCACCTGGCCCGGATGGAGATGCGGATGGCGCTGGAGGAATGGCACCGGCGGATCCCGGAGTACCGGCTGGCCCCCGGGGTGACGCCCCGGGTCTCCTGGCCGGCCGGGGTGGTCGGCTTCGACAGCCTGCCGCTGGTGTTCCCGCCCGCGGGCCCGCGGGCGCGATGAGGGTCTGGATCGACAGCGGGTCGTGCGCCGGGCACGGCCGCTGTTACGACGTGGCCCCGGACCTGTTCGAGGACGACGAGGAGGGCTACGCCGTCGTCAAGGGCGACGGGTCGGTGCCCCCGGGCCAGGCCGAGGCGGCCAGGCTCGCGGCCCGCCTGTGCCCGGAGCGGGCGGTCAGGCTCACGCCCGCCAGCCCGGCCACCGGGTAAGGGTGGTTCAGCCCGCCGGGCCGGCCGCGACATGGCCGTCGGCCCGGGCCAGTCGTCCCTGCCGGACCAGGCCGTCGACGAGTGCCCCGTCCCAGTACCACTGCCAGGAGAACCAGCGCCGCAGTTCGGCCTCTGGCACCACGACCGCCGCCCGGACGCCGGCCGCCACGAGGTCCGCCAGGGCCAGGCGCGGGCCGGCGTCCGGCCCCTCCGGCCGCGGCCAGACCTGGTCCCAGCGGGCCAGGTCGCTGGAATGCCGGTGCCCCTCGCCCGCGGTGACCAGCACCGAACGGGCGACGATCGCGCCGCAGCGCTCCAGCGGAGCCCGCAGCGACCGCAGTTCCTGGCGCTTCAGCCCGAGCTCGAGGCGCAGGTCGTCGACGCTGGACGGGCCCGAGGCGGCCAGGTGGTCCAGCAGCAGCCGCCAGCCGCGGTCGGCGGCGCGCATGCGCTCGATCTCGGCCCGGCAGATCGGGTCGGCCAGCCGCGCCACCTCGGCGCTCAGCATCAGGTTCTTGCCACGGTGAATCGCGGTCACCGTGAACCCGCGCCCGGCGAGCTCGCCGAACCACGGCCACCTGGTGGCGGGCCAGGTCGCGAAGCCCTGGCCGCCGGCCTGGTAGGGCTCCTCGTGACACGCCTCGTACAAGCTCGGCAGCGCGCAGTCGGCGGTGCGGGTCAGCAGCCCGCGGTCGCGCAGGAACGCCTCCGCCTCGTCCAGCGACCCGAGCGCCCGGTCCGGTGACAGGCGGCACTCGAACGCCCGGCGCTCCCGCAGCTCGGTCAGCGGCATCGTCATTGCGCTACCTCTGGTGACCTATCATCTAATTAACCATTTTGCCGGAGGTGGCTGTGCATTTCGGAACCCTGGTGCTCGTACTCTGGCTCATTGTCGGCGTCATTGCCGCAGGCCAGCGCCACGATTACACATCACCCCCCAAGAACTGCAACTCGGCGGCCACGATCGCGGTGACGATCGTCGCGGGGCCGCTGAACTACCTCGGGGTCGATCCGAAGATCTCCTGTCACCTGCCGCAGCCGAGCAAGTGACGGGACGGCCCGCGGGCCCGGGCCGGGCCTCAGCGGGCCGGTGAGACCGATCCGGGCGGCGGGATCGTCCCGGGACCGGTGACGCTGCAGGCGAGGGCGCCCGGATCGGTGTCGACCAGCGGCCTGGCCAGCCGCGGCGGGGTTTCGAACGCGGGCCGGGTCAGGTCGATCATGTCCAGCATGTTCGCGGCGTTCGCGTCGCGGTAGGTCAGCGCGGGCATGTTCCACTTGGCCTCGGCCAGCGCGCAGATGCTGGTGTGGTCGAAGACCTGGTGCGAGACGTAGTCCGCCCGGGCCCAGGGCGAGACGATCGCGCACGGGACCCGGAACCCGTACTGCTTGAAGCCGGTGTAGGCGGGGCCGCCGCCGGTGTCCGGGCCGATGTCGTCGGGCGCGATGGCCGGGGGCGGGACGACGTGGTCGTAGTAGCCGCCGTGCTCGTCAAAGGTCCAGATCAGCAGGGTGTTCTTCCACCCGGGCCCCTGCATGACGGCGTCGATGACCTTGGCGGCGAACTGCTCGCCGACCGCGATGTTCTGCGGGTCCTCCTCGGACTCGGTGCCGTAGTTGGGCTCGACGAGACAGAACCCGGGCAGCTTTCCGGCCGCGGCGGCGGAGAAGAAATCCGAGATCGGCGCCAGGTGGCTCGGGTACTTGACGAGCAGCCGCGGGTAGAGCGCGATCGTGGGCGCGATCGACTCGACCGAGAAGTAGTCCGCCCAGGTGACCCCGGCATCGTGCAGCCGGTCGAAGATGGTGCCGTTGGCCGGGTACTGGAGCGGGTCGGGGACGCCGTCGTTGATCATGCCCATGGAGGTGGCCGCGATCAGGTAGCGGCGGTTGGGGAATGTCTGGCCCAGCACCGAGCAGAAGTAACGGTCGGCGATCGGGAACACCGATGCCATCGAGTAGTAGAACGGCAGGTCCGCCCGTTCCCAGTAGCCCATGGACACCGGGCCGCTGCCTGACCTGACGAAGCCGTCCAGCTTCCCGCCATCCAGCTGGGTGTGCGAGTCGGCCCAGGTCTGGCTGGGATGGCCGGACAGCTGGCAGGTGGTCGGCATCCGGAACGCGTGCTGCAGCTCGCCGTCCGGGTACGGGTTGACCGCCAGCGGCCGCCCGCCCGCGCCGAGAGCGAAGCCGTCCGCGCCCGCGCGGCCCAGCATGCCGAGGTGGTTGTCGTAGGAATGGTTCTCCATCATCAGCACCACGATGTGCTTGATCTGGGGAATCGTGTCCGTCCCGGCGCGCAGCCTCGGATAGGGCAGCGACCCGGGCCTGCGCAGGACCCGGTCCGACGCGGCCAGGCTGTCCGCCGCCCCGCACGCGGCGAGCCCCAGCACGGCGCCGAGCGCCGCCCCGCCCTTGAGCAGCCCGCGCCGGCTCGGGCTGGCCGATCCTAAGCCAAGAGTGCCTGGCCGTCGCTCGCCCACCGTTTTACCTCCCGTATGCGGATTCCGTGGCGGGAAGCGTGCCAGATCGGCATGGCCATGGCAAGGCCATCCGGTGAACGGGCGGCTACGCGATCGAGCCGCGGCGCAGCAGCGCGGCCGCGGGCTCGCCGGCCAGCGGCCCGGCCGGGTCGGCGAACTCCAGCACGATCGCGTCCTGGTGCAGGGCCGCCCAGATCAGGCCATCCTCCATGGGGACCTCGACGCCGACGTCGGGCTCGCCGATCAGGAACTCCGTCGGCTGGCTCCCGATCGTGTAGCTCGCGGCGGCGTCGGCGAGCGGGGCCAGGTCGGCCGCCACCAGCAGCACCGCGACCTGCTGCTCGGCGAGTTGCTCCGCCACGGCGGGCAGGCCCAGGACCGCGGCCGGGTCCGGGCCCGTGGCCAGCGCGCCGATCCGGTCCCCGACGGCCGCGGCCGCCGCGGCGGTGATCTCGTCCAGCGCGGTGCCGATCTCGGCGATCAGGTGGTCGTCGCGGCGGTCGGGATGAGGCCTGCCCTCGATGGTGGTGATCGGGCCGATCGAGTCCGGCAGGTGCCGGCCGACGGCGTCGAGGATGTGCGGGTCGCCGGCCCCGAGCACGATGTGCGCCCCCACGCTGTTCGCCGCCTCGGCCACGCGCCCCGCGATGAACTCGTCGTTTCGCTCACCGCCGGTTATCGGCTCGCTGTCGGTCAGGTGCCGCTCGCCGTGGAGCTGGGCGGGCGGCCGGTCCGGGTGCGGATCTTCGGCCGCGCCCGGCCGGTGGCCTGCCGGGAACCGCCGGGCGGGCTGCTGGTCGCCGCCGTCGTGCGCGAACACGTCCGTGCCCTGGCGGTCGGCCAGCACGA
>JASHUI010000737.1:0-11028 GCA_030040095.1 Streptosporangiaceae bacterium
GCCAGGGTGATCGGTCCCGGCGGCCGCCTGGTGAGGGCCGCAGGCCCGCCAGCGGCCGGCCAGGTCCTGGTGACCAGCTCGCGTACCTCCGGAGTGAGGATCTCGACGCCGGACAGCCGCGTGCCCGGCCGGGCGCCCATGGCGGCGAAGATCAGCTCGAGTCCGTCGGCGAACCGGCGGGCGGTCGCCGGCTCGAACAGGTCGCTGCGGTAGCGCAGCTGGCCGGCCATCGCGCCGGGCTGGCCTGGCGCGACGGTGACGTACAGCTCGATCTCGAACTTGCCGGTGCCGTTGTCGGTCAGTTCCGGCCGCCAGGTCACCCCGCCCGCCGTCAGCGCCGGCCAGGCGTCCTCCACCGCGCAGAACGCCTGCACCAGCGGCGAGCGCGACGCCCGGCGCGCGGGACGGTTCAGCTCGACCACCCGGGCAAACGGCAGTTCCTGGTGCGCCTGGGCCCGGGCGCCCGCCGCGTGCAGCCGTTCCGCCGCCTGGCCGAGCGCGGGATTGCCGCGCAGGTCGGCCCGGATCACCAGGGTGTTGGCGAACAGCCCGATCATCGGCTCGGTCTCGGCCCGGGTCCGGCCGGCCACGGGCGCGGCGATCAGCAGCTCGTCCGCGCCGGTCAGCCGGGACAGCAGCGTCGCGTACCCGGCGGCGACGACGGCGAACAGCGTGACCCCGCGACGCGCGGCCAGCTCGCGCAGCGCCGCGGCGGTTTCGGCGTCGACGCGCACCGGCACGGTGGCCGCGGTATCCCGTTCGGCATCCGGGTACGGGTGGTCGACCGGCAGCGCCAGCTCGTGCGGTGCTCCGTCCAGCTCGGCCTGCCAGAACGCCTCGGCGGCGGCGTACCCGCCCGCCTCGTCGTGCTCGGCCTGCCAGACGGCGAAGTCCGGGTACTGCAGGGCGGGCTCGGCCGTCCCCGGCGGGAGCCCGGCCGTCAGCGCCTGGTAGTCGGCGGCGAGCTCGGCGAACAGCAGGCGGCAAGACCAGCCGTCGGTCACGACGTGGTGCGCGACCAGGCTCAGCACGTGCCGGTCCGGCGCAAGTCGTAGCAAGGTGGCCCGGACCAGCGGTCCGGCGGCCAGATCGAAGGGCTCGCAGGCCAGCTCCCTGAGCTTGGCCCCGGCCCGCGTCTGCCGCTCATCGGGCGCCGGGTCCTCCAGCGACAGCACCGGCAGCTCGGCGGCCCGGCCGCCGTCGTCGTCGACGGCCTGCACCGGCATGCCACCGTCCTCACGCAGCACCGTCCGCAGCGCCTCGTGCCGGGCGACGGCGGCGGCCCACGCCGAGGTCAGAGCGCGGACGTCCAGCGGGCCGTCCAGCCAGATCGCCCACGGCACGTTGTACGTCGGCCGGCCCGGGCTGAGCCGGCTGAGCACCCACATCCGGCGCTGCTCGAAGGACGCCGGGAACTCGTAGCGGGCCACGGCTCAGCGGTCAGGCATCCGCGCTTGCCTGCTCGGACACGAAATGCCCCCTGTCTGCCTGCGCACCATCGGTGAGCGAACCCTGGCTCGCGCCCGCAGGATGACACGGGCGCCAATGTCCGTCAAGACACCGGCCAATGGCTCAAGAAGGACCGGAATGGCCCGCCTCAACCCTGGGCGTCCGCTCCACCCAGCCGATCACGGGGCGCGCGAGCGCCGCGCAGGCGAGGAAGACTCCGGCGATGACCCACCAGCCCCAGCCTCCGGTGGAGACGGCGAGCAGGGTCAGCCCGACCGGGGCGATCGTCCCGGCCAGTGAGCTGACCGTCCGGCCCATGCCGACATAGGCGCCTCGCAGCGTGGCCGGCGGCACGTCGGTTTGCAGGTACCACTGCGCAGCCGACAGCCACAGCTCGGTGGTCGTGGTCAGAGCCACGGCCAGGACCAGGACGGCAATGGTCCAGATGCCGCGAGTCAGGCCGGACAGCGCCAGGACAGGGCAGGCGACGGCGGTCGCCAGGCAGGCGCCGCGCAGCAGCCGGGCAACGGCCGGCAGCGACGTCGCCCCCCGGGTCGCCGGCACCTGCAGCGCGACCGCGAGCACCGTGTTCAGCGCGAACAGCGCGCCGAGAATGGCGTGCGGCGCGTCGGTGTCGGTGATCACCCACAGCGGCAGCACGTCGATGAAGATCACCGAGTGATAGAGCACGATCGCGATGAGCAGCGCTGCCGTCAGGTACGGCCGGTCCCGCAGCACGACGAGCGGCGAGCGGCGCACCCGCGCGGTCCGGACGGGCGGCGCCGGCAGCAGCCGGGAGACGAACACCGCGTCGGTCAGCAGCACGGCTGCGTCGAGCAGCACCATGCCGATGAGCGCGCCGGTCGTGCCGACGGCCAGCGCGATCGCGGCGATGCCGCTGCCGGCGGTGAACCCCGCGTTGAGATAGGCCCGGGCGAACGCCATCGTCCGCACCCGTCCCTCGGCCGGGATCGCGTCGGCGGTGTAGAGAATGCGGCCGTAGCCGGCCAGCACGTCGGCGAGCGTGGCGAGCACCAGCACGCCGAGGAACTCGGCGAAGAACCTGGCCAGCGGGTAGCTGGCGAGCGCGGCCGCCTCGACCGCCGCGCCGGTTACCCAGGCTCGGCGCGCGCCGAGCCGGTCGGCCAGGGCGCCGGCCGGCAGCGAGCCCGCGGCGCTGGCCAGCCCCGCGATCGACAGCCCGGCGCCGATCTGCAGCGGCGAAAGGCCGAGCACCTTGTGGAAGAAGACGATGCTTCCGGTCAGGAACGTGCCGCTGCCGACGGCGAGCAGCGCGGACTGGAAGGCTATGGTGCGCCCCACGCCGCGCGGCGGCGCCAGCCGGGAGGGGTGCCACAGTCGCCGGCTCGGTGCCGTCGTCACCGGCCGATCACCGGTGGCCCGCCGCCTCAGGTGACAGCAGGCGCGCGGGAGCCAGGGTCCCAGCCAGCAACTGCATCGGACATGGGCCGGCTCCTCTGACCCCGTGGCCTGGCCGGCCTTGCCGACGGCGGCCTGTCTCGCCCGCTTGTCCCTCGAGCTTAGGTGCTGACCGGCGGCGGCAACAAGCGCGTCCTGCTCGTCCGTCGGCCGCCGCGCCCTCGACGGGCGAAGTGGCCGCCCGGGGAGATAGTGTTTTGGGCAATCGGGCAATGGCGGCCGACTGGGGGATGGGTGGACGGCGCCAGGCTGCCCGGCGGGATCGTGAACCGGGAGCGGGCGGCGGATGAAGGCGCTGGTTAAGGCGGAGGCGGAGCCTGGCCTCAGGCTCGAGGACGTGCCGGTACCGGCATTGGGCAGGGACGACGTCCTGATCCGTGTGCTCAGGACCGGGATCTGCGGCACGGACCTGCACATCTACGATTGGGACGGCTGGGCGCGGGCGAACGTTCCGGTGCCGCTTGTCATCGGCCACGAGTTCGTCGGCGAGGTCGTGGAGATCGGATCCGAGGTGCAGGAACTGCACGAGGGTGACCTCGTGAGCGGCGAGGGCCACCTGGTATGCGGTCGTTGCCGCAATTGCATGGCGGGCCGGCGCGTTCAGTGCGCGCACATGAAAGGGGTGGGGGTCAACCATCCCGGCGCCTTCGCCGAGTTCGTGGCGCTGCCCGCCACGAACGTCTGGCGGCACGAGCCGGGCATCGACGTCGATGTGGCGTCCATCTTCGACCCCTTCGGCAACGCCGTGCACTCGGCATTGACGTTCCCGGTGCTCGGCGAGGACGTCCTGATCACCGGCGCGGGCCCGATCGGGCTCATGGCGGCGATCGTGGCCAGGCACGCAGGCGCCCGGTATGTCGCCATCAGCGATGTGTCCGAGTACCGGCTGGATCTCGCCAGGCGGATCGGGGTGACCCTGGCCGTGAACCCCGCCGAGGTCAAGCTCAGCGAGGTCATGGCCGAGCTTGGCATGCGCGAGGGCTTCGACGTCGGTCTCGAGATGGCCGGCAAGCCGGCCGCACTGCGGGGAATGCTGGCCGCCATGACCCACGGGGGCAAGATCGCCATGCTGGGGCTGCCCGCGGAGGATTTCGAGATCGACTGGGCACACTTCGTGACCAACATGATCACGATCAAGGGCATCTACGGCAGGCAGATGTTCGAGACCTGGTACGAGATGTCGGTGCTGACGCGTTCCGGCCTGGACATCTCACCGGTCATCACGCACAGGTTCGACGCCGCCGACTTCGGGCAGGCGTTCGATACCGTGCGCAGCGCCCGGTGCGGCAAGGTGGTGCTCATCTGGGCTCAGCGGTAGGTAACGATCGGGAGGGGTTCCGGCAGGTGTTTACCAGCGTCCGGCAAGAGGTCAGCGGCGAGCTTGACGAGATCCGCTCGGCGGGCCTGTACAAGGCTGAGCGCGTCATCGTCAGCCCGCAGGGGTCGAGCATTCGCGTCGGGGACGGCAAGGAGGTTCTCAACCTCTGCGCGAACAACTATCTGGGCCTCGCCGATGACCCGCGCATCGTGGCGGCCGCCAAGGAGGCGCTGGACCGCTGGGGGTATGGCCTGGCGAGCGTGCGGTTCATCTGCGGTACCCAGGACGTGCACAAGCAACTCGAGCACCGCATATCGGGCTTCCTCGGCACCGACGACACCATCTTGTACTCCTCCTGTTTCGATGCCAACGGAGGCCTGTTCGAGACGCTGCTCGGCGAACAGGACGCGGTCATCAGCGACGAGCTCAACCACGCCTCCATCATCGACGGGATCAGGCTGAGCAAGGCCAGGCGGCTGCGCTACCGCAACCGCGACATGGCCGACCTCGAAGCCCAGCTCCAGGCCTGCGCCGACGCGAGGCGCCGGCTCATCGCTACCGACGGCGTGTTCTCCATGGACGGGTACGTGGCGCCGCTTGGCGAGATCTGCGACCTGGCCGACCGTTACGACGCCATGGTCATGGTCGACGACTCGCACGCGGTGGGATTCATGGGCGCCCGCGGCCGAGGCACGCCCGAACTGCACGGCGTCAGCGACCGGGTGGACGTCGTGACGGGAACCCTGGGCAAGGCGCTGGGCGGGGCCAGCGGCGGCTATACCAGCGGGCGCAAGGAAATCATCGACCTCCTTCGCCAGCGTTCGAGGCCTTACCTGTTCTCCAATTCCGTGGCGCCCGCGGTCGTCGGTGCCTCGCTCAAGGTTCTCGACCTGCTGGAGAGCAGCGATAACCTGCGTGCCCGCCTGCGCGAGAACACGGCCTTCTTCCGTAAGCGGATGACCGGCATGAGCTTCGACGTCCTGCCGGGTGATCACCCGATCGTGCCCGTGATGATCGGCGATGCCGCGACCGCCTCCCAGATGGCCGACATGCTTCTGGAAAAGGGCGTGTACGTGATCGGCTTCAGCTACCCGGTGGTCCCGGTCGGCAAGGCCCGGATCAGGACGCAGGTGTCCGCCGCGCACAGCCGCGAGGATCTCGAGAGGGCGGCGACGGCGTTCGGGACCGTCCGCGCCGAGATGATGAGCTGACCCTGGCGGCGTCCTCAGCGTTCCACCGGCAGCCCCATCGCCCGAAGCAGTTCCGCCAGATTGTCGTACCCGGCGTCGCCCGGCAGTGCCGACGCCAGGTCCACCAGTCGCTGGTCGGCCAGGCTGCGGTTCAAGATCTCGAGCAGGCCCGCGCGGGTGACCGGGAAATCGGTGCGATGCAGCTGGCGCGCCAGGCCGCTGCGCAGCTCGATGCCCTGCCAGTCCTCGCCCGGCGGCGTCCCGGCGAACCGGCCCTCCTCGGCCCAGATAGCCTGCGGGTCATCCGGTGAGGCGGGACCGGGCCACTCCTCCCGCTGCTCCTGCAGGTCGGCGCGATCCTGGCGCTTGATCGCCTCGTCTTCCGCCGGTCCGTGCTTTCCGCTCATCTGATCGCTCATCGGCATGCCTCGGTTCAAGGTGGCCCGGGGTCTCGGGTCCGGGCCGGGTGACGGCTAGCCAACCAGCATGCCCGAAGCCGCGGCGGGGAAACGCCCCCGTGCCGCGTGCAGCCAAGATTAAGCCCGTCCGCCGCCGCCGTGAACGTATCGGTCCATTTCCCTGGAAAGGCTCACGAAGGCCGTCTCATCTGTGCTTAGAGTTGCGGATGGACTTCTACGACTCGACCCAGCCGGCTGAGATCCCGGAGGGTGCGCACGCTTGCCTGTATTTCGACGGCGACTATGCCGCCGCCCCCGCCCAGGCCAAGCGCTTCGCGGCGACCCGGTGGATCACGGTCCTGGGCGATTACCGCAATTGCGGCATTGCTGACTTCGAAGCAGGAAACGAGGTGTACGCGCAGCCCGGGGCGCTGCGCGCCTATGTCGAGGGCCGCCTGGGCATGAACGTCCGGGCCCGGGTTTACTGCGACCTCGCGAATCTGCCGACCGTCCGGTCCGAGCTGGAAGGCCTGCAGTATCTCGTCTGGCTCAGCACGCTGGACGGCAACAAGCTCTCGGCCGGGTATACGCCCGGTCTGTGGGGGGTGCAGTACGCGGGCGGGCCGACCGCTGCCTACGACACATCGGTGCTCTACGGCGTCTGGTGAGCCGGCTGCCCCCCGGCTAAACCGGCGACGGCCGCCAGAAGTCCGACGGGAACGGCCCCCGGCCACGCTCCGGGTACCGCCAACCCGTCGGTCAGCCTTGCCCTGACGCAGGTCAGACACGGGGCAAGCCGTGATGGTCGCGGCCCGCTCGCCCTGACGGGCGCGCCGACCTCGTGCGAGCCCGTGCCCGTTGTTCCCGGCGCCGGCCGGCGGGGTCGGCTGCCCCGTGCGCGCGGCAGGCCACCTTGGCCGGCTTTCCTGAACGCCACGCCTCGCGCTCACCGCCCTGCGTCGGCGGCTTTGGGCCGGCCGGGAACAATCCGGCCCTAAAATGCCGTTGCCTATCTGAGCGACGGCACGTACCCTCAATTACAGGGAAGAAAGGAATCTCATAGTGACACCCTGGTCAGGCAACCGGCGCGAGCGGGACGAGAGGCATATAGTTATGCCCTCGTGCCTGCGGACGCGTACTGTCCTGGTCGCCGGGGAGGCTTCTGGATAGAGGTGTGAAACCGACCGGAAGCCGCTCGCAGGGACAGCCCGGCGGGCGGTTTTCATTTGCGCCACACATATGGACGTAGCTCAACTCGGGAGAGCGCTGGTCTCCAAAACCAGTGGTTGCGGGTTCGATTCCTGCCGTCCATGCGGAGCACCACTTTGCGAAGTGAACGTGCCTGTGCATTGAAAACTCCACAGCGGAACACCAAGGAAAGAGGCCTGGCTGCCCGTCACCTCAGGTGCGGGCAGCCCGCTGGGCTGCTAGCTCCAATTGGCAGAGCAACTCCCCTGCAAGGAGAAGGTTCCCGGTTCGAGCCCGGGGCGGTCCACGCACGCGGCGGGATGTGGTGTAAGGGTTAGCGCGCTCGGTCCGGGGCCGAGTGGACAAGGTTCGAGTCCTTGCTTCCCGACGATGGTGTCCTCGGGGACCACGGTTCAAGCCCAATCCCCGAAGCTTCGCCGCCGCGCACGGCTGCGGCCCCGCCCTCGTAAGGCGGGCGGTCCGGATCGGCACCGGACGGCGGCTCTTATGTCCTCGCAGCCCAGCCGGCAGGCGGCACCAGCAAGAAGAGCCGGGCAGTGCGGATGTAGCTCAGCAGGAAGAGCGCCACCGCGCCACGGTGGAGGTCACGGGTTCGAGGCCCGTTATCCGCTCGCAGGACGCGGCCACGGCGGTGGCTCGTTACCAGGAAGGCGAGGAGCCCGCCGAGAACGCCGACGAGCTACTGGCCAAGGGCCGGACCCTGATCGGCGAGCTGCGGGAGCTGGCCCGCCGGATCAACCGGACCAACAGCGCGACGGAGCTCGAGCCGGGCTTCACGCTCACCGACGCGCTCGCGCAGCGCGACGCCTACGCGGCCCAGTACAGGCTGGTGACCGCCGTCGCGGACGCGGGCGCCGGCGGCGGCCGGGGGACGGTCTGGGCCCGGCAGCTGCGCAGCGAGCTGCAGCAGGTCTCCGCGGTCCAGGTGGCCGACCTGCGGGCCGAGGCGGACCGGATCGCCGAGGCGCGCCGGAACCTGGACGTCCGCATCCAGCAGGCGGGCTGGGCGACCGATCTGCTGGAGTAGTCAGCCTTCCGGGCCGGCGGGAGCCGGTAACCAGGATCGGCCGGGGCGAGCACGAGTCCACATTCCCCCGGGTGCTGTTAACACCAGCTCCGGCGCGAGGGGCCGCGTCGACGTCGGCGACAGGGCAGCCCAGGACCGTGCACAAGTAACAGGGAACGCACCACCGGGTACTACCGGGTGCTGACCGGCTGACGATGGCGAGGGCGGGTAAGGGGATCTCCCGCCCGGCCCGGGAACGGGAACGAGGAAAAGATCACGGCGCTCTAATCCACCGGAGCTCGGCCCCATCGTCTATCGGTTAGGATCCGGGATTTTCACTTCCGGGAACAGGGTTCGACTCCCTGTGGGGCTGCTGCGGGGTGGCCAAGTCTGGTAAGGCGCTGGGCTCATAACCCAGAGATGCGCGGGTTCGAATCCCGTCCCCGCTACGAGGACATCCGCCCATTCCGGCGTCGCCCAACGGCAGGGCCCGTGGCCGTTAACCACGTGATAGCGGTTCGAATCCGTTCGCCGGAGCCATGGTTGTGTGGAGCCGATCGTTAGGGCAGCCGTCAGGCCGCTCGCTGGCGCTTGGGCAAACGGACGATTGGCTGGCCTGTCTTCCGGTCTGTGACCGCATAGCCGCATTGGTGCAGCTCGTCGATGATGCGCTGGGCGCGGACCGGCAAATGGATGTGCGCGTCCGCCAGGCGCTGGCCGGAGTCGTCGAACCTGACACACCAGACGCCGGGAACTACTCTGGCTACCGAGACGCTGGTGATCGCGTCCTTGTCGGCTGACCGGGCCATGAACCAGGGGAAACCAAGCCGGATCCGCAATCGGTCTGCGCCGACGTCGAAACGGCCCAGCGGCCAGCCTGCAATCTTCCTGCCAGCGCGGGCCTCGACAGCGAAGGATCGCCACGACGACGTGGCCGGGGGGCTGCCTCCCGGCCCTTGGGGCTTGGCGGCGCCGGCATTGTCGGCCATGAAGCCGACAATAGGCGGGTACCCATGCTCCTGTGGTGAAACGGAGATCACGCCTGAGGCAGGGAGACGCCAGTCGACTCCGGGCAGGGAGACGCCAGTTCGAGTCCGGACGAGCCGACCCGGGTGTTCCGCTGTGGCCCGCAGGGGCGAAGGCATTGCGCGTCTGTGACCGACTCTGGCCCGCCTGCTGCCGAAAAGCCCCAGTTCCGGTAGCGTCCGGGAGCATGAACACTGACCATAACGGGGCTGTGGACATCGAGTCGGCCGTCCGGGACGTCCTTCCGTCGGTCCGGGCAGACCTCGAGCGCCTCGTGCGGTTCCCGTCGGTGTCGGCCGATCCGGCCGCCGCTGCGTACCTCGAGGCCAGCGCGAACGAGGTCGCAGCCCTGCTGACGGGGGCCGGGCTGAGCGACGTCGAGGTCGTCTCGGTCCCCGATGGTCAGCCCGCCGTGCTCGGCCACCGGCCCGGGCCGCCCGGAGCCCCCACGGTGCTGCTGTACGCCCACCATGACGTGCAGCCCACCGGCGACCCGGCCGACTGGGACAGCGACCCGTTCGAGCCGACCGAGCGGGAGGGGCGGCTGTACGGCCGGGGCATCGCCGATGACAAGGCCGGGATAGCGGTTCACCTGGCCGCGCTGCGGGCGCTCGGGGATCAGCTGCCGGTCGCAGTGATCGTGCTGGTGGAGGGCGAGGAGGAAATCGGCTCGCCGACGCTGGACCGGTTCCTGGCCAAGTACCGGGACCGGCTGCGGGCCGACGTCGTGGTGTTCGCCGACGGGTCCAACTGGACGCTGGACGTGCCGTCGCTGACCACGTCGCTGCGCGGGCTCGCCGCGGTCATCGTCGAGGTGCGCGCGTTGCATCACGGCGTGCACAGCGGGCTGTTCGGGGGCCCGGTTCCCGACGCGCTGACCGCCCTGTGCCGGATGCTGGCCACGCTGCACGACGAGCAGGGTGATGTGGCCGTCCCCGGGCTGGCCCGGAGCACGGCGGACACGCTCGACCTGACCGAGGCGAGGCTGCGGGCGGACGCGGCGATGCTCGACGGGGTACGGCTGATCGGCACGGGAGGGCTCACCGAGCGGCTATGGGCCCGCCCCGCGGTCGCGGTCATCGGCATCGACGCCCCGTCGGTGGCGGTGGCGTCCAACACGCTCATACCGGTCGCGCGGGCCAAGGTGAGCATGCGGCTGGCGCCCGGCGAGGACCCGTCCAGGGCGAGCGCGGCGCTGGCCGCGCACCTCGAGGCGCACGCGCCGTGGGGCGTGCAGGTGACCGCCGAGCAGGAGGCCGCGGGCGCTCCCTACGCCGTGCCCACCGGCGGTCCGGCCTACCGGGTCTCGTGCTGGGCCCTGGAGCAGGCCTGGGGGACGCCCGCCGTCGCCGCCGGAGGGGGCGGCTCGATCCCGTTCGTCACCGGCTACGCCGAGATGATCCCGGAAGCCGAGATCCTCATCACGGGGGTGGAGGACCCGGACACGCGGGCGCATGGGGCCAACGAGAGCCTCGACCTGGTCACGTTCGAGCGGGCCTGCCTGGCCGAGGCGCTGTTGCTGCACCGGCTCGGCCAAGGCGGCGGCGCCTGACCGTTATGGAGCCTGACGAAAGGGAACGCTACGGCTCCTCGTTCGGCGCGGCGGCCGCGGCCTACGCCGAGCACCGTCCCGGCTACGCCGAGGCCGCGGTGCGCTGGGCCCTCGCGCCCGCGCCGGGCGCCCCCCGTGTGCTCGACCTCGGGGCCGGAACCGGCAAGCTGACCGCCACGCTGGCCGCGATCGGCACCGAGGTGACCGCGGTCGAACCCGATCCCGCGATGCTGGCCGAACTGCGCAGGCTCCTGCCCGGCGTCCGGTCGCTCCCGGGCAGCGCCGAGGCCATACCGCTGCCCGACGCATCCGCCGACGCGGTCCTGGTCGGCCAGGCCCTGCACTGGTTTGACATGGCCGTGGCCGGACCGCAGATCCACCGGGTCCTCGCGCCCGGCGGCGTCCTGGCCGGCCTGTGGAACCTCGACGACGACCGCGTC
>JASHUI010000738.1:0-3048 GCA_030040095.1 Streptosporangiaceae bacterium
CCCGGTGCCGGCTGGCCGCGGGGTCGTCGGGAGCCGGGGTCGCTGCCCAGTCGGCCGGGCCGTGGCGCACCCGGCGGCTCCCGTCCCGGTGGTGCCGGACCACGCCAAGCCCGGCCGCGGTCAGGGCGAGCAGGGACAGGATCTCCAGCGGCACCCAGAGGGCGGCGACCCGCGTCCCGCGCAGCAGCACGGCGGTGCCGACCTCCATGATGACGAAGTAGGCGACCGGCAGCACGTACGACATCCAGCGCTTCCATCCGACCGCGACCACGATCAGGCCGATGATCACCAGGGCGGCCAGGCCGAGGCTGGCGTGATACCAGGTCGCCGGGGCGAACGTCATGGTGATCACGCCGCCGGAGCCGGCCGGCACCACGAACCCCTGCTGCCAGCCGTCCAGCACGGCCGGGGTCAGCGGTCGCCCGTTCAGGGAGGCCTCCCAGCCGGCGTTCGCGTTCTCGTGCACCTCGACGTAGGCCTGGGCACCGGGGCCGATCCGGACCGACCGGCTGTCCGCGCCCCAGTTCAGCACGCGAAGGCTGCGGGCCCGGGTGGCGGCCGGGGCCGCGCCGGTCCGCGGCGTCTGCAGCACCACGCTGGTCACCGTGAACAGCCCGGGCTCGGCGAGCAGCCGGTGCTGCCCGGCGGCGAGGACGGCCGTGTCCTGGGGGGTGCACAGCCGCACGCTCACCGGCAGTTCCCCGGCCAGTGCCCCGAGCGTGCCGCTCACCGACGTCGTGAAGTTCTGCCCGTCCAGCGTGATCACCGGCCCGTCGCCGCAGGCCAGCTGGAACGGGGTGCTCGGATTGATCGCGGCCAGGTGATAGCGGGACAGCGCCGGGATGGTCAGCTTTTGCAGGCCGAGCAGCGGCCCGCCGGAGGTCGTGGTCCCCGGCTGCGCCGCCGACGACCAGCCGGGGAAGCTCAGGTTCATCTGCTGGGTGAGAAGCGGGGGCGAGATGGTGGCCACGCCGTCCAGCCCGATCGTGGCCTCCCGGTTCCCGAAGAAGCTGCTCACCTCGATCTTCGGCGGGGCGGCCGCGAACCCGTACGCGGGCTGGACCACGATCTTGGAGATCTTCCTGAACCCGTGCCAGCTCAGGCTGATGACCGGGTTCGACGTCCCCGATATCCACGGCGTGGTGCTGTTCTCGAACAGGTTGTCGGGACCGAACGTCGGCAGCGACCCCCAGGTCGAGCTCGCGCTGACCAGCAACGACAGTTTGCCCGGCGGCGCCAGCTTGCCGAGCAGCGCGGACAGGGCCGAGCTCGGCTGGGCCACGGCGGTCGCGGTCAGCTGCAGCGGCATCGGCCGGTCCAGGGTGAACAGCCGGGCCATCGGCTCGGTCGCCGCGCGGTCGGCCTCGCCCGCCGGGGCCGGGGCCGGCTGGGAGAACGAGAACGCCACCGACGGCGCCGCGGACCCGGCGCTATCCTCGGCAGGCTGCAGGTAGCGCGTTACGCGGACGCCCGGAATCAGCACGTCCCTGATGCCCGCGCCCGGGTTGCCCGCGATGACGTTGCTGGCCCCGGTGATCGTGATCCGCAGCCACTTCGTCGGCCCCGGCACCACCCGCAGCCGCTGCGTGGCGTTGGTCGGCACGGTCGGCGTGGTGACCCGCCCGGCCGCGGTGCTGACCTGAAGCTGGTTCGCGATGGCTCGGCTGAAGCCGTCGTCGAGCAACTGCACCCCGATGCTGGAGGACAGGTCGAGCGTGCGGTCGAAGGTGATCTGGATCCACTGGCCGACCGGGGTGCTGGGATCGCCCTCGGCCCAGGCCGTGGCGGAGTTCCCGTCGAACGCGTTGACCGGGTCGTACTGCGGCTGGTACGTGAGCCAGGAGCCGTACGACGACGCGGTCACGCTGGCCGCGCCGGAGAGCACCGCCACGGTCTGATGGCCGGCCGCGGGCACCGGGAGGATCTGCCTCGGCGGGCCGCCGCCCCCGCCGAGCGGGTCGTCGACCGGGTTGGTCTCGGTGGCGGTGTAGGTGAACGACGTGTTGGCGTTGATCAGCCCGAACGCGTTGTCCTGCCGCCGCTGCCCGTCGGTCACCGCCCACAGGGCGGGACGCCCGGCCATCGTGTCGCCCGCGATGACCGCGGCCTGGTTCCCCGCGAGCACCCCCTGCCCGGTCAGCTGCAGCAGCGAGTCGGGACCGCCGTTGACCAGCGCGGTGCTCGAGGCCGGCAAGGCGGTGACCGGGGAGGACGGACGCAGCGATGCCCTGGTCGCCTGGAACACCTCGATCGCGGGGTACTTGGGCAGGTAGGCCTGGACCTGCTGGATCGTCTCCGGGTTGGTCTGCGCGCCGGTGATCATCGGCCCGAACGAGGCAGCCCGGGTGAACCCAGAGAGGGCCAGGGTCTGCAGCACGATCCGCGGCGCCGTGTACCCGATGTCGCCGGGGCTCAGGTCGTTGCGCACCACCACGTAGCGGATGCCGGCCCGGGCCAGGAACGCGGCCAGGCCCGGCACGTCCTGGCCGGACTCGATCGCGGTCTCGGCGGTGTCGAGGAAGGTCTGCGATCCGGGCCCGCCGTAAGGGACCAGGGCCCGCTCCGCCCACGGCGAGTTGGCCAGCGGCTCCAGTGGATCGTCGATCGGCTCGCCCCACAGGTAGATGCCGTGGCTGTCGCCCGGGACCACCAGGGCGGTCTGGTTCTTGGAATGGCTGGCCAGGAAGCTGGCCACCTGGTACCAGTAGCTCGGCACCGCGGTGAACGAGCCCGGCTGCAGGATCTGGCCGGTGAGGTAGGGCAGGGCCAGGCCGGCCAGGCCGAGTGCGATCACGGGGGCCGCGGCCACGCGCGCGGTGAGGCGGCGCGATCCCCTCGGGGCGGGCATGGCATGTTCCCTGGCCAGGCCGAGCAGGTGCGCGATGCCCAGCGCGAGCGCCAGCCCGACCACGGGCTCGAGCTTGCTGACGTTGCGGAACGGGGCGAAGGTCCCGTTGAGCAGGTTCTGCACCAGGCCGTGCAGCGGCCCGCCCAGCGGGCCGGGGTAGCCGGCCAGCGCGGCCAGCGCCACCACCCCGACCGACAGCC
>JASHUI010000077.1:0-3074 GCA_030040095.1 Streptosporangiaceae bacterium
GTGTTGCCCAGCCAGTCGATCTTGGCGTGGATGCGGACCCCGTTGTCACGCAGCATCAGGTAGGCCCAGACCGTGCCGAACAGGCCGAACGGGACCGACACCAGGAACACGAGGCGCCACTCGATCGGGGCGAGCACGCCGCCCAGGATGAGGCCGAGGAACGAGCCGGCCACGGCGGCGATGCCGTTGATCCCCATCGCCTTGCCGCGCTCGTCGGGAGGGAAGGCGTCGGTCAGGATGGCGGTCGAGTTCGCGAACAGGAAAGCGCCGCCGATGCCCTGGAACACCCGCATGATGATGATCCACAGGGCGCCGGCCGGGCCGGTGAGCCAGGTCACCGAGAGCAGGATCGAGAAGAGCGTGAAGACGGCGAAGCCCAGGTTGTACATGCGCACCCGGCCGTACATGTCGCCGACGCGCCCCAGGCTGACCACGAGCACCGCGGTCACCAGCAGGAACCCGAGGAAGACCCACAGGAAGTAGGAGGTGTTGGACGGCACCAGCGGGTTCAGGTCGATGCCGCGGAACAGCGCCGGGAGGGAGATCAGCAGGATCGACTGGTTGATCGTGACCATCAAGATCCCGAGCGTCGTGTTCGACAGCGCGATCCACTTGTAGTGGACCCCCCGGGCACCCGGGCCCGAAGGTGTCGCCTGCTGCTGCGCGACCGCCGGCATGGTTCTCCCCACTGTGCTCTGTGAACTGCTGCGTGGACCGCTCTGTGGACTGCTCTGTGGACTGCTCCGTGAACTGCTCCGTGACCTGGATGGCGCCCCGCGCTGAGCTTACTAGACCTTGACGTCAACGTCAGAGTCGGGCTGGGCCCGGCCGCGTACCCGCGGCAGGTCAGTGCGATTCGCGGCCCACCTCGTGGCCGCTGGCCCCGACCAGGAAGTCGAGGTCCGCACCCCGGTCGGCCTGCAGCACGTGGTCCACGTACAGGCGCTCCCAGCCACGGGCCGGGGCGGCGTAGCCGGCCACCGCGGCCGCGGGCGGCTCCCGGCGCCGCAACTCCTCCTCCGGCACGCCGACGTCGAGGCGCCGCGCCGCGACGTCCAGTTCGATGACGTCGCCGGTCCGCACCAGGCCCAGCGGCCCGCCTGCGGCGGCCTCGGGCGCGACGTGCAGAACCACGGTGCCGTACGCGGTCCCGCTCATCCGGCCGTCGCAGATCCGCACCATGTCCCGCACGCCGCGGGCCAGCAGCTTGGGCGGCAGCGGCAGGTTCGCCACCTCGGGCATGCCCGGGTAGCCCTTGGGCCCGCAGCCGCGCAGTACCAGGACGGAGTCCGCGCCGACCTCCAGCCCGGGGTCGTCGATGCGCCGGTGGAAGTCCTCGATGCTGTCGAACACGACCGCCAGGCCGCGGTGGCGCAGGAGTTCCGGCGAGGCGGCGGCGGGCTTGATCACGGCGCCGTCCGGGGCCAGGCTGCCGCGCAGCACGGCGATGCCCGCGTCGGCCTGCAGCGGGTCGGCGCGGGGCCGGATCACGGCCTGGTCCCAGATCCGCGCGTCGTCGAGGTGGTCGACCAGCGGGCGGCCGGTCACCGTGAGCGCCGCCGGGTCGAGCAGGTCGCGCACCTCCCGCAGCACGGCGAGCAGGCCTCCCGCCCGGTGGAAGTCCTCCATCAGGTGGCGCCCGGCGGGCTGCAGGTCGACCAGCAGCGGCACGCCCGAGCCGATGACGTCGAAGTCGTCCAGCGTGAGGCCGATGCCCAGCCGGCCCGCGATCGCCAGCAGGTGCACGACGGCGTTCGTGGAGCCGCCGATGGCCGCGAGCGCGACGATCGCGTTCACGAACGAGGCCCGGCTGAGCTGGGCACTCGGCCGCAGTCCCCGCTCGACCATGGCCACGGCCAGCCGCCCGGTGTCGTGCGCGGCCTCGAGCAGCCGGCTGTCCGGCGCCGGCGTCCCGGCGATGCCCGGGATCGTGGTGCCCAGCGCCTCGGCCATGCAGGCCATGGTCGAGGCCGTCCCCATCGTGTTGCAGTGACCCCGGCTGCGGATCATCGAGGACTCCGACTGCAGGAAGTCGCGTTCGGACAGGTTTCCCGCGCGGACCTCCTCGCTCAGCCGCCAGACGTCGGTGCCGCAGCCGAGCGGCAGGCCGCGGAAGGTCCCGGTCAGCATCGGCCCGCCCGGGACCACGACCGCGGGCAGGTCGACCGAGGCCGCGGCCATCAGCAGGGACGGGATCGTCTTGTCGCACCCGCCGAGCAGCACCACCCCGTCGATCGGGTTGGCCCGCAGCATCTCCTCGGTCGCCATGGCGGCCATGTTGCGCCAGAGCATCGCGGTAGGGCGGACCAGCGTCTCGCCGAGCGACACCACCGGAAGGTTCATCGGCACCCCGCCGGCCTCCCACACGCCCTGCTTGACGCTCTCGGCGACCTGGTCCAGGTGCAGGTTGCACGGGGCCAGGTCGGAGGCGGTGTTCGCGATCGCGATGTGCGGCCGCCCGTCGAAGGCGCGGGCCGGCAGGCCCCGGCGCATCCACGCCCGGTGAATGAAGGCGTCGCGGTGGTTGCCCGCGTACCACTGAGAGCTGCGCTGCCCGGCCATCGGCGCCTCCGTCGTCCTGACACGTCGGTAGCATCTTGAAATGTCGACACAACTTACTGCGGCAACCGGCGACCGCGCGCCGGCGGACGCCGTGGCGAGGGGGGCCGCGGCGTGAGAGCGTTCGTGGTCACCGGTCCGCGGCGGTCCGAGGTGGCCGAGGTGCGCCCGCCGAGGCCCGCCCCCGGCCAGGTGGTCGTCGACGTCGAGCGGGTCGGCGTGTGCGGCACCGATGTCGAGTTCTTTACCGGCGAGATGGCCTACCTGCACCAGGGCCATGCCGAGTACCCGGTGCGGCTCGGGCACGAGTGGTCCGGGATCGTCAGCGCGGTCGGCGACGGCGTCGACCCGGGGTGGCTCGGCCGTCGCGCCACCGGCGACACCATGCTGGGCTGCGGCGGGTGCGATCGCTGCGCGGCAGGCCGGCCGCACGTGTGCGAGGCGCGCTTCGAGGTCGGCATCCGGGGCGGCTTCCCCGGCGCGCTGGCCGAGCGGCTGGCCGTCCCGGCCAGCGC